>PWVT01000132.1 GCA_003562195.1 Phycisphaeraceae bacterium
AATGAAATTGTTCCTTCAGCTGGTATTCCTTTCATTAATATTCCGGCCAGGGGCTTCCCGCGTAATTTATCGCAGCTGGTGCCGTTTATGAAAGATCTTGGTAATGGTTTGAAGCGGGCAGGCCGGGCAATAGAAAAGTTCAAACCGGATGGCGCCCGGAAAATCTACTGCAATCCAGTGCTGCGGCGTGTCGAAATGCGCCCACGCGCCGCCGACGCCGAAGAGGCCCCATTCATCATGGTATGTTCCACTGGCCCAGTGCGAAAAAGCGGAACCACTAAACGTCACACCCTTATCGGCATACTGATCTGTTATAGGCGTCCCCGAGGGTGGCAGTATAAAGTCGATCGTTGTGTACGCATCAACGGCAGCGTCCCATTCATTACCATCGGTGAACTCAATCACTGATGCAGTCGTCGATGACACAGCGAACAGAATGGATGTTATTGCAAGAGAATGATGCATAAAGGTTCTCTCCCATCTTGTGTGCATGAAAAGATGGCGCTGCGCCTTTCGACGCAGCACCACAATTGGTTCTTAATCAATCAGCGAACGGATCAGCGCCGGGGCACTGCGGGCAGTTCACGCACTGCATCAGGTGGTTCTCCATCCAGCACGACCAGATTTCCTTTTCGCGTTCATCCGTGCCGGTCACAACGTCCCGCCTCACTCTGCGCGTCGCCGTCGATCAGACTTTGCCCTGATTCACTCGTGAACCCGGCAAGAAAAGAAATGGCAAGCCGCCCCTGCGGCCTGCTGTCATTTCGAGTGTACTGCGAAATGCTCATGGTGCAAGAAAATTCGCTGGTTTCTTCACACACGTCATTCCCGCGCAGGGGCTCTCCCCGCGAAAGCGTGGGGCGGGAAACCAGAAGGGCGGCGTAGGCGTCGTCATCGGCGTGTCAACCAGTGCGCGACCCCCTGGGTCCCCGCCTTCGCGGGGACGACGTTGGCGTGGTTTTTTTACAAAGCTACTGCTCGTCACAATCCCGGTGTTCTTCCCATTGCACGTCGTCTCCGGGCGCGCTTAGAGTTGGCTTCAGCGATTTCGGAGGTATCCGTTATGACGCACGCACAGGAAATGTTGCAGACGCACCCCAATCGTTCGGCGACGGAGCCGGCCACGCTGTCCCAATGCATTGAAGCATGCTTTGAGTGCGCTCAGACTTGCATCGCATGTGCTGATGATTGCCTGGCAGAACAGACGGTGCAGGAACTGGTTCGTTGCATTCGGCTCAACTACGACTGTGCTGATATCTGCGAGACCACCGGCAAGATTTGCACGCGGCAGACCGAGGTGGACTGGACCGTTCTTCGTGGCCAGCTCGAGGCGTGTACGGATGTTTGCCGCATCTGTGCTGAGGAATGCGAGCGGCATGGCCAGCAGCATGAGCACTGCCGCATCTGCGGCGAGGTGTGCCGCCACTGTGAGCACGCGTGCAGCGACTTGCTGCGCAGCCAGCCGGCCAGTGAGGCGATCTAGGCACCGTTGTGAGCGGCGATGCGCATCGGGGCGCGGTGTCATTCACGCACGGCGCGAGCCGAGATACGGCTGTGGAATCTGGTGCTCTGGAGATTGAACTACCACAGAAGTCGGTGGGGGGTACATCCGCCGCGATTTTTTAATTTGCGGCCGGCTTAGCGGCGAGTTTTGGACATGGCGCGGTCGATATCGCGTTGGGCATCGCGCTTGGCGATATCCTGGCGTTTGTCCGTGCGGCCCTTGCCGGTGCCGAGGCCGATGAGGAGTTTGGCTTTGCCGCGGAGGAAGTAGATTTTCAGCGGGACGAGTGTGGTGCCTTTCTCGCGGGTTTTGTCGGCAAGCTTCTGAATTTCACGTTTGTGGGCCAGCAGCGTGCGCGTCCTCGTGGGGGCATGCTGGCGATGCTCGCCAGCAGGGGGGTATTCAGCGATGTGGATGCTGTGGAGTTTCAGCGAAAGCGGTGCATCGTGGGCCCGAACATAGCCCTCGGCCAGACTGGCCTGACCGGCCCGCAGCGATTTGATTTCCGTGCCGGTGAGTTTCATCCCACACTCGAGCGTGTCGTGGATGATGTAGTCGTAGCGAGCACGTCGGTTCTCGATGGTTGGCTCGTTGGCGGGTTGTTTGGTCTTTTTGGCCATTGGGGTCGTTCGGCCGTTGGCCGCCGGCTGCCGGCAGAGGGATTCGTGTGTGACGACTCACCGTCTGCGGCCACCAATGCCCAGGAGAGGACTCGAACCTCCACGGGATTTTACTCCCACCAGCACCTCAAGCTGACGCGTCTGCCAATTCCGCCACCTGGGCTCATGCATTGGAACGGGGAGTATATCCAGAAGCCGGGCTGTGTCGAGTCAACGGTGGAAACATGAATGCGCTTCAACTTGGCAAATGCTGTAAATCCGTGGTTGACGTTGGCGATTTTCGGTGGCATCTTACCAGTGGAGCGGAGACGGTCAGCGCATTCGTGACCGACACGATGAACACGGAGGACCGTCATGGCACACGCAGTCACTGCGATCATTCACGTTCTGCCGCCTGCACACTATCAATCAATCAGCCCCTTGGAGCCAACATTGCAAGGCGTGCCCGGCGTGGCCGATGTGCAATTGTCGCCGGACCATTGCAGCGTAACGGTCAACTTCGACGGGGATCAAACGGGCCTCAGCGATCTGGTGCGCACAATCGAAGAGCTCGGCATGGCTGTCTCAGGCATCGCTCAGCGACGCTGCCCCTCGCCGACGTGAGCGTGCAAGGTGTCTATCATGCCGCGATGGACGGCGACACGTTACGCATCAACGAGATTTTCTTTTCCATCCAGGGGGAATCCACCTGGGCGGGTTGTCCGTGCGTGTTTGTGCGGCTCACCGGTTGTCACTTGCGATGCACCTATTGCGACACCGAATACGCATTCAAGGAGGGGCAAACGCAACAGATTGAAGCCATTGTCGAGCAGGTCTGTGCGCATCCGACCTCTCTGGTGCAGATTACGGGCGGCGAACCGCTGCTGCAGAAGCGTGTCCATCAGCTCATCACTGCGCTGTGCGACCGTGGAAAAACGGTTCTCATTGAGACATCTGGCGCGTGCGACATCAACGTATGCGATGAGCGGGCCATTCGTATTCTGGACATCAAGACGCCAGGTAGCGGGGAGGATCAGCGGAATCTTTGGTCAAACATCGAGCATCTCTCCAATCGAGATGAAGTGAAATTCGTCATCACCAGCCGGGAGGACTACGAATGGGCAAAGGGAGTGATCGAAGAACATAATCTGGCTTCACGGTGCCGCGCCGTGCTGCTCTCTCCGGTATTCGAACAACAACCGGGCCTCGAGATCGCCGGTGTTGCTGGCTTGTCACCACGAGAGCTGGCGCAGTGGATGCTTGAAGAGCCGCCACGGGGGAACCCGGTTCGTATGCAGACGCAGTTGCACAAGCACATCTGGGATCCACAGATGCGCGGGGTGTGATGGTCGTGTTTTCGATTAGAATCGCCGGTTCTCATGTCCTCAGCAGCATCACACGCATCTCCCACCGCGCCGATCGCCGTCATTGTGCCCTGTTACAATGAAGCGGATCGCTTGCCCACGCGGACCTTTCTGGAATTTGCCCAAGCCCATCCGCAAATCAGTTTCTTGTTCTTCAATGACGGCAGTCGCGACGGCACCGAAGCGATGCTGCAGGAATTGGCCGAGCAGCACGAGGCCTTCACCACGATGTCTCTTGAGCACAACTCTGGAAAGGCCGAAGCGGTGCGGCAAGGGATGCTCAAGGCGTTTGAGCGCGGTGCCACCTACACTGGCTTCTGGGATGCCGACCTCGCTACACCTCTGACGGATATTCCCGCCTTCGCCGATCTGCTCGATTCACGGCCGGATATCGAGATGGTCTTTGGTTCGCGTGTCAACTTGCTCGGACGGTCGATCAAACGCAAGGCAATCCGGCACTATCTCGGCCGGGTGTTCGCAACGGTCGCGTCAACGATGTTGGGCATCGCCATTTACGACACACAATGCGGTGCAAAGCTGTTTCGTGTGTCAGACAACCTGGAGGAGGTTTTTCAGGAACCGTTTATCTCCAAGTGGGTGTTCGATGTAGAGATCATCGCACGACTGATTCAATCGCGCCGTGACAGCGATTTGCCAGCGGTCGGAGAGATCATTTACGAGTATCCCTTGCTGGTGTGGGAAGACGTAGCGGGATCAAAAATCCGCCAACGCGATTTTATTGTCGTCGGGTCGGACCTGATGCGAATCTATACCCGCTACCTGCGAGGGTAAACCAAACACGTAATGGATTGTCAGATACCGCTTTCGTAGAACTTGAGTACAGCCGGGCCGACCACGATCTCCATGCCGTCGGCAAGCTGAATGCGGTCAATTTTCTGATCGCCCATGTAGGTGCCGCCCTTGGAACCGAGATCACGGAGAATGAGTTCGTCACCATCGCGTTCGATGGCGCAGTGTTCGCGGGAAACGCTCTTGGCCCGAATCTTGATATCACATCCTTCATCTCGGCCGACAAGCACTTCAGAGCTGTCTCCGAGTGCAAACGCCCTAAGCAGCGAACCATTTTTCTTGTTGCAAACGTGTAATTCCATCATGGGAATGTTTCTCCGGCGAATGCATGAGGCATCATGCCGCCCGCGTCCATGCTTGTGTCCTATCCATTCTGCCAGCACACCGGCCGGTTGCCAAGTCTGAACAGAAGTTTTACGTTGGATTATTCGTTTTTGAAGCCCTACGGGTTCCGAGACAGTCGTGGCATGGCGATATCGGACGCCGAATACCGCGATACACTGCCTTGCTCATGCGCTGGCTTCTCGACATGCTGTATCTCCTGGCTGCGGTCGCTACCTCCCCGGTGTGGCTTACACGCATGATTCGCACTGGAAAGATCAGGACGGACTGGCGTGGCCGCTTCGGCCATGTACAGTCGCTTACAAAGACCAATGCACCTCGAATACTTCTTCACGCGGTGTCGGTGGGGGAGGTCAATGCCGTTCGTGCACTTGTTTCCCAGTTGGCCGACCAAGCCCAGCCGGTGGACATCGTGATCGCCACCACGACCGACACCGGCTATGCCCGCGCCAAAGCACTTTTTGGTGATCTGCACTCTGTAGTTCGTTAC
This sequence comes from Phycisphaeraceae bacterium, assembly GCA_003562195.1. Lineage (GTDB taxonomy): Bacteria > Planctomycetota > Phycisphaerae > Phycisphaerales > SM1A02 > PWVT01. The sequence continues at coordinate 5,110 of PWVT01000132.1, forward strand.
CCGTTCGATTTCTCGCATGCCGTCGGTCGGTTTCTCGATGCCGTGCAACCCGACGCAGTTGCATTGGTGGAACTCGAGGTTTGGCCGAACTTCGTTGCGTTATGCCAGAAACGACACATACCCGTCTGTGTCATCAATGGCCGCCTCACAGGACGGAGTTATGCGCGCTACCGGTACATCAAGCCATTGATCGCACGGGCGTTCAACTCATTGCGCTTCGCTTCGGTTCAAAATGAACAGTACGCCAAACGATTTCAGGCGTTGGGAGTGCCGAGTGAACGCTTACACATTACCGGCACGATGAAATGGGACACAGCTGCAATAGCCAATACCGTAGCTAGTTCACAGGAGCTGGCAGCACAACTCGGGATCGATCTCGACAAACCGCTCATAGTCGCAGGATCCACCGCGCCGGGCGAACATGAATTGTTGATTTCAGCCGTTCCCGAAGGTGTGCAATTATTGTGTGCTCCGAGGCGGCCCGAATGGTTCGAGCAGGCCGCCGAAGCGATGCAGGATTGCATTCGACGAACAGGACTGCCCGGCCAGTCAACGAACTCCGGGCGCTTCCTGCTTGATACTATCGGTGAGTTGCGGCAGGCCTACGCGTTGGCGGATATCGTCGTCGTTGGTCGCAGCTTCGGTACCTTGCACGGCTCGGACATGATGGAACCTATCGCGCTGGGCAAGCCGACCGTCATCGGACCGGCGGTAGCTGATTTCCAAGACACCATGGACGCGCTACTGGCAGGTGACGGCATCATTCAAACGACCGATGAGAAGCTCGGCTACACGCTACGAGATTTACTCGCGAACCCCGATCGTCGCCGGGAACTTGCAGCCAATGGCAGGGCGGTCATTCGCGCCCATCAAGGTGCCACGGCACGCCACGTAGCCCAGATATGCAATCTAGTGTTCGCCGATACCGCGCAAGAGAATTCGCCGTTTCAGCTGGAAGCCGAAACGGCGAAGGAGAAGAAAGAAGAAAGAACTTGATATGGAGCAACCGGTTTTACACATTCTCCAGCCACTCATTCATTATTACGCAAGGGGAAGCGGTTCGTTCGCGCGGCCCAAAAGTTTTTCCTGTAGCGGCGGGGCGGTCTGGAGGTCGCAAAATGCGGGTAACCTCACTTCATTGCTTTGAGAACCCGGGTTCAACAACGTACAACATTGTCCTGAAATAGTGTGTGTTTCCGACGCAAAAAGGCCCGCTGAGTCCATGCGCGAATTCGACCTTCTACAACACGTTTATCGAGCCAATGCAGCCCTTGGAGACCGCATTGAACTACCGCCAGGGGATGACATGGCAGTGCTGCGCTTGGATGGGCGGCGATTGCTGGCGGCAGTCGACCAACTGGTCGCCGAGCGGCATGTCTGCATGGCGAAGACGCCCGTTGAGCTGGTCGGCCGCAAGGCCATCACGCGGAGTTTGAGCGATATTGCGGCGATGGCGGCTCGTCCTGTGGCTTCATTGGTCGCTGTGACGTTGCCGCCAGATTTCACCTGCGAGCGTTCAACTGCGCTATTTGATGCCCTGCGCCAGACGGCAGCCGAGTACAACTGCCCGCTCATCGGCGGCGATGTGGCGTTTCACGGCGATCGTGCCCATCCGCTCGTGTGTTCGGTCACAGTTCTTGCGGAGCCGGGCGGGCCCCACGTGATAACTCGTGCTGGTGCTCGCCCAGGCGACCGGGTGTATGTCACTGGTCAACTCGGCGGGGCATATGACGACGCTGGTGGTGGGCGGCACCTGACCTTTGAGCCGCGCATAGAAACAGGCCTTGCATTGGCCCAGATGCTACAGGACCGCCTTCACGCCATGATCGACATCAGTGACGGGCTTGGACGGGATGCAGGCCATATTGCTGCGCAATCAAAGGTGCACATTGAACTCGATGCAGAGGCAATTCC
>PWVT01000063.1 GCA_003562195.1 Phycisphaeraceae bacterium
GAACTGTGCGCCGCTTACGCTTCGGAAAAATCGTACGAGGCGGTGTAACGGCCGATGGACTGCTTGACGATCTGCCGCAACAGATCGTTGGCAAGACTTGACGCACCGAAGCGGAACAGGTCCGGGCTCATCCACGCAGGACCAAGCGTTTCGTTCACCATGACGAGATAATGCAGCGACTGCTTGGCGGTGCGGATGCCGCCGGCGGGTTTCATACCGATGCGGATGCCGGTGGCGAGGAAGTGATCGCGGATCGCTTCGAGCATCACCAGCGTGACGGGCATGGTCGCAGCCGGCGCGACCTTGCCGGTGGATGTTTTGATGAACACTTCACCGTCAGCGAGTTCATTCGCACCCGGAACCGACGATGCCGCTTCGATGGCCAGATCGCTGGCGTGGCGAACGTTGTCGTAGGTTTCAAGTTCGCCGGTTTCGAGGATGACTTTCAAATGCGCTTCGCCGCACGCGGCTTTGATCTGTCGAATTTCTTCCGCCACTTCGTCGTAGCGTCCTGCTAAGAACGCGCCACGGTTGATGACCATGTCGATTTCATCCGCGCCAGCTTCGACGGCATCGTGCACATCCGCCAACCGCACCTCCAACGGGTATTGACCGCTGGGAAAGCCCGTTGCGACCGACGCCACCTTGACCGATGAGCCACGCAGCGCCTGTTTTGCCACGGCTACCAATGACGGATACACGCAGACCGCTGCGACGGACGGCACCGGCGGGTCCATTGGATACTCGTATGGCGTGATCGCCTTGCGGCACAGCGCCCGCACCTTCTCCGGCGAGTCCTTGCCTTCAAGCGTGGTCAGATCGAGCATCGACATCGCCAAACGCAAGCCCGCAAGTTTGGAATCGGTCTTGATCGATCGCCGCGTGAACGACGCAGCACGCTCTTCAAGAGCGACGGAATTGACGGTGCGATGCGTCATAGGAAAACAGTGTATCAAAGCCCAGGGATCGCAATCCCTGGGTTTACTTGCCAACACAAAATGTCGCGAAGACGCGGCCGAGCACATCGTCGGGCGTGATGTCGCCAGCCAACTCCGCAAAGTCGTTCAGCGCACTGCGCATTGCCGCTGCCACCAACTCCGGCTCATCCAGCGACGGCTGCTCGCGCACGATTTCAACCAGGCCGATCGCTTCGGAGATATTCCCCGCTGCTGCGCGCAACGCGGCTTCATGACGCGGCGTGAGCGCGAACACATCCGCTGCGAGACTCACTGCACGGTCAGCCAGATTCGATGCAATCAACTCCCGCAGCGCATCCAACCCTTCGCCGGTGTGCGCGCTGACAGCAATGTCATGGGTCATGTGCTGATCTCGCGTCAGGTCACACTTGGTCAACACGTGAATGATCGTGGCATTGATCGCGGGCGCGTCGGCGGCCTCGCCATCGGCTGCGCTGCACGCGAGCACCAACTCCGCGCGGTTGATCGCATCACTGGCCATGCGCTGCATCTGCGGCTGCAGCGCCTGAGCATCGGCCAGCGGATCGACATGCTCCGCCCCGGCCAGATCCACCAGCATCACTTCCGCTTCGCCATGCTCACTTGCAAGGCGAAGCGGCTCGGCGAGCACATCTCGCGTTGTGCCCGCGACATTGGAAACCACCGCACGCTCCCTGCCGAGCAGCGCGTTGAACAATGAGGACTTGCCCGCATTGGGCGGACCAGCCAGCGCAACCCAGGGGATCGCTTCCAACTGTTCCATGCCGACGGCACGCTCAAGCTGCTGCTGCAAACGCTCATGCAGATGCACCAGTCGCCCATGAAGGTCAGCCGGGGTGATGGCGATGACATCATCCTGATCGGTAAAGTCGATTCCAGCTTCCACCAGCGCCAACGCTGAGGTCAGTTCATCAGCAAGCGAATGCGCCAGCGTGCCCAACGCGCCGCTGCGCAACATCCCCGCAGCACGAAGCTCCGCATCGCTCTGCGCTGCGATGGTTGCAGCAACACCCTCGGCCTGCGTGAGACTGATCTTGCTGTTGAAAAACGCGCGGGCGGTGAACTCGCCACCTTCAGCGTGTCGGGCGGAAACGCCGCACTGCTTGGCCGATGCTGCGATGGTTTCGAGAACCCGGTCAAGCAGCGCAGGGTTGCCGGGCAATTGCAGTTCGGCGGAATCCTCGCCGGTGTACGACTGCGGCCCGGGCATCAGCAGCGCAAGCACCGGCAGCGTGTGGTCGCCCAGTCGCAGCCGTGCACGGTGGATGCCGCGCTGCGAAAGTGTATTGCCCTGCTCATCGCGCACGCATGTCGCCAGGACATCCAGCACACCCGGGCCGCTCATGCGGACGATGCCGCGAGGCGATCGGCCGGGTGGCGAAGCGACAGCGAAGATGACATCGTCGGTAAGCATATCGAGCTGATTCGGATCAAAACGGGACGAAAATGTACCCCAAAATGCGCCTCCGCGCCCGGGAAAATCGGCCTTCACGATAGCGCCACGCAGTTTTTGGGCTACTTTGGCCCTCTCTGCGAGGTGCGCGGTAGCTCCACCAGCAGAGCAGCGGTTTCCACGAGCGTCGCGGCCGGACTGGTCGATCGTCCTGCAGCCACGATGATCGGGTTTTATACGGATCACATCCCAGTATGCCACGAAATCACGTCAATGCAAGTCGCAAAGCACGTTTCTTCCCCACTCCCACGCCCCACACACACAGCCCACCCAGCCGCGTGGCGGCAGCCCGCGGGGAACATCGTTCGCACACTTCGATTGTCTGCTGCACTGACCCCCGCGGGCTTCCGCCACGCGGCTATTGCTTGGGTGCCGTGGTTTTCCAGACTCCCGCATTCGACAGTGCGACATTTGAACCACTGATTGTGACAAGTGATGAAGTGCGGCGTTTCTCCGGCCGATCATTGATCGGTGCGCGCTGCGCCACTCAGACTGAGGAGATGCATCACGTGAAACTGATGACACTTGCCGCCTGTGCTGTCTTCTCCGTGATCGTGATGGCGCTCATCGTGCATTTCACGCCGGGCGAGATCGCTGCGGAACCACAGAACACGACCATTGTCAACGAGCCGGCTCCTGCATCGCAGCGAGCGGCGCGTCACACGCCCATCGTCGAGCAGCCCGGCCCGCAGGAATCGCAGAATGTGCAGGCGGCTGTCTCGTTCGCAGGCGCCCAGTATGTGCATCGGTTCAGCGATGGCAATGAGTATGTGCTGATGCACGAGTTCACGCCGCGCGGCCAGAGCGATCTTCAAGCGTGGACGGAGATGTTGACCGTCACCAACTATCGCCAGGTCAACGATGTGGACGGCCTTGCGACGATCGCTGAGATGATGCTGTCCATGTACGAATCCGCAGGCGGCACGATCATCGGCACGACTTCGTTTGCGACGGAGGATGGAACGCAGGTGGAATTGCTGCTCGTCGGCATGTTGTACGATCGCACCATCGTTGAAGCGGTGTTCAACCGGTTCGTACTGCACGAAGGCGCCGGCTACAACGTGATGTTCTCGCACCGCATGTACGGCGAGGGTGTCAGCGAGGCCATGAGCGACTGGCTGCAGAAGAACGGGCCGAACACTGCGGAGCGGCTGATGTCGCTTGATGCTGCGGGTGTCATTGCGGCGGCTTCCCGCAAGTAATCAAACGAACGATCGCCCCAGTGCGTATTGTGAACACTCAGGCACGGTGGGCAGCATCGGCACGGGGCAACGCATCAAAAAAAGGTATTGATTGTCCTGGATTCTGCTTGGCATCGCCCCGATCGTGCTGTAATTTTCCATTGGACAATCGAATCTTGTGCGGTTGCTCCAAGGGTTCTGTTGCCTCATGCAACAGTTGTGGGTTGGAGAGGAAGTGCATTGACAATGAAGTGGCCGCTGACGATCGTCGCACCCGTGCTGAGCGTGTCGGCTGTAGCTCTCGCGGGGCACGCCGGGGCGGGCGAGCCCGCCGCGTTCACTGAAGAGGCCATCGCCCGGGGCCTTGTGTATCAGGTCCGACCGTTCTCGGCGCTTGACACCAATACGTTCGGCGAGGGCTTCGCCATCGTCGATCTGAACGGCAACGGCCATCAGGATGTCATCCTGCTTGGCCACAGCAGCAGAATGGTCGGCTTCTTTGAGAACGACGGAACCGGGCATTTCACCGATCGGTCAATCCATCTCGTAGACGGCCAGCACGTGCCCAAGGTGGTCGCGCCGCTGGCGTCGGGCATCGCTGCGGCTGATTTCAACGGCAACGGCCTCAACGATGTGTACATCACGCTGGCAGCTGAGATGGGGCAGATGTCCCCGCCGAACATCCTGCTTCGCAACGAGGGTGATTTCAATTTCACACTCGTGTCCGCCGAGGCCGGCGTGGGCAACACCGGCTTCGGCCACACGGCCCTGTGGGGCGACGTCGACAACGACGGCTGGCTCGACCTGTACGTGGTCAACTACACGCTGCGCTCGCAGGCAGCCAACCCGACGTTCCGCAACAAACTGTATCGCAACCTGGGCGATGGCACGTTCGCGGATATCAGTGCTGGCAGCAACGTGGACGACCCCGGCTTCGGTCTCTCAGGCGTCTTTGCCGACATCAATCGCAACGGCTGGCTCGACCTGATGGTGACCAACGACAAGGGCATGGCCTACATCCCCAATCGCGCCTGGCGGAACAACCAGGGGCAGTTTGAGGACATCTGCTACACCAGCGGCCTGTGCCTTGAGATGTGGGCGATGAGTTCGGCTGCGGGCGATGTCACCGGCAACGGGTATGTCGATTTCTATGTCACCAACCTGCCGCATCACGCCGGTTACAACGGCTGGAACGCACTGCTTATCAATCAGGGCGATGAAACATTCATCGAGCAGTGCACGGAAGCAGCCGTGTGCCAGTTCGTCTTCGCGTGGGCCTCGTTCTTCTTCGATTTCAGCAATAACGGCTGGCAGGATCTCTTTGTCGTCAACCAGACGCAGGAAGATCGCCTGTACGCCAATCATGGCCAGTTCCCGCTGACCAACGTCGGCGAGGCAACCGCGATCGAAGGACACCCGGGCGTTTCGTACAGTTCCGCATATGGCGATCTCACCGGCAACGGTGCGCTTGACATTGTTAGCGCCAATCAAGGCCACGACGGCGTGGCCTTCAACGTGCAGTTGTTCATCAACCACGAAGGCGTCAAGCGCAACTGGGTCCGCTTCAACGTGGCCGGCCAAGACGGCAACGTTCATGCAATTGGAGCCAACATAGAAATCACCGCCGACGGCCATACCCAGTGGCGCGAGGTTTATGCTGGTGGGAACAACTACAAAGCGCAGAACGAACTGGTGTATCACTTCGGCCTCGGTGAGGCGGAGCACCTCGACTCCATCGTCATCACATGGCCGGGCGGGCAAGTCACGCGCACGTTGGTAAACTACCCGGCGAACCAGACGTGGACCATCTATCCACCTGAGATGCTCGGGGATGCCAACGGCGACGGTGTGATCGATGTGAGCGACCTGCTGGCCCTGCTGTCCGGCTGGGGACCGGTGCAGAGCGGCAGCGAGATCATGGACATCAACGGCGACGGGATCATCGACGTTTCGGACCTGCTGGCGCTGCTGTCCATGTGGGGCGCGCTCTAAAGCGACCCCGCGTTACTTGCCGCGTTTCTTCTTGTACGTGCGTTGGCCTCGCTTGGCGCGCTTGGCCTTGGCGTGCTCCAGCGCCTCGGCGTAGGCGCGACCTTCACGGTCTTTGATTCGCTTGCTCTTCTTCTTGGCCGGCGGCTTCTTGGGCGTGAGGTCCATCTGGTCCACGTGAGCGCGGACGTACTTGCTCTCAACAATCCCGATGATGCTTGATGTGAGGATGTACATCGTCAACCCGGCCGGGGCGTTGTACAGGAAGATCGGCATCATGCCCACGATCATCACGCGCATGATGCGTTGCTGCTGAATCTGCTCGGGCGTCATCGTCGCGCTCGGCGGCGGGGTCATGTACTTCTGGTGAATGAACAACACCACACCCATGAGAATCGGCAGGACATTGATGCCCGTGATGTTCCAGAAGCCGAACAGAAAGTACGGCTCGGCAAACTGGCCGAAGAAGTGGTCACCCGTGCTGAGGTCCGCAAGGAACGGCCAACCGCCGATGTACTGGAACACACCGAAAAACGCCGGCTGATGACGGATATCAAACGCGAAGTACAGCATTGCGTACAGCGCGATCCAGATTGGGAACTGCAGGAACATCGGCAGGCAGCCAAGCATCTGGAACGGGTTGATGCCATGCTCGCGCATCAGGCGTATCTGCTCCTGCTGCATGCGCTTGGGGTCGTCCTTGTATTTCTTCTGCAGCTTGTCGACCTCGGGCTTCATCGCCTGCATCTGCTTGCCAAAGCGCATCATGTTGATCTGCGAGCGTTTGGTAATCGGATGCAGCAGGCCGCGCACCACGAGCACCAGGCCGATGATGGCCAGGCCCCAATCAAACAGGATGTACGTCTTGAGGAACGCCAGGAACCAAATGAGCAGATGCGCCAGCCACTGGAAGGTGCAGATGGCGCAGAACGTGGACATCATGTAAAGAATGAGTTGGCTCATTCCCAGTGATGCGTATGGCTCGAAATTGCTGAGCGTGTGCCGATCCATCGGGCCGGCGTAGATCCCCATGTCCAGCACGGCGGTGCTGGCCGGTTCCAGCGTAAGCGTGGGGCTGTAGAGATACGAGAAGATGACCGCGGTATCCGATGAGCGCGTCGACGGCGCAAAGTGAATCTCGTCGATAATCGATTCGATCGACTTGTTGCCCCTGCCTTGCGCGTCGAGCACCGGATGCACCACCAGCGCGAAGTAGCGGTTGGTCGTGCCGAACCATGACAGTTCGTAGTCGCGTTCATCGCTTCGTGCGTTGGGCCACAGCCGAGAGTCATACCCGGCAGGATTGCGGTCGTATCGCTTGAACACTTCCGAGCGTTCGAGCACCAACTTGCGATCTTCGGACACGACGGTTTGCCGATGCGGGTCGAGGCGCGGGCTGTGCAGATACCCGAAGCGGAAGCGGCGGCGATCGAGATACCGGCCGCGATCGACTTCAAGATCGCTCGGGCCGAACTGTCGCCACTGCATCTCAAGGGTCTGATCGGTGAGATTCTCCACGCGCTGGGTGAGTGTCAGGTCGCCGTGGGCACCGAGCGTGAAGCGGCGGGTGATGAAGATGATGGGTTCATCGTGCTCATTGACAATCTGCGTCCGGAACTGGCCCGGCCCCACTTCCGACCAGATGGGCACGAGGTCACCATCGCGGCGGACGGCAAAGAGGTCCACCGGCACGCCATCAATCACCACGCTATGCGCGGCCATGGCCGGTACATTGACACCCTGCAGCGGCTGCGCTTCCTTGAGCAGGTAGCGAAGCGATGCATCCGGAAGCGGCGGCGGGGTGGGGTCGCCAGCATCAATCGCGGCCCAGTGGGCATCGGCCTGACGCTTGGCCTGCGCAGTGAGCCACTCATTACTCAGAGTGATGCTGCCCATGCCCGCCCCGACACGGGAAAACTCCAGCAGCATGACTGCTTCGCGCGGATCGAGCGAGCCGAGTGATTCGGAAGGGATGTTCGGATCGGACACCCCCTCGGGCGGGGCGACAGCCCGCAGACCTTCCAGCGTGGTCGCTTCGACAAGTTGTTCTGGATCGGCCTGGTCATCTTCAATCACCACCTCATCCGGGGGCGGTTCAGTTGGCGCTTCGGTGACCGCTTCAGGGGCCGCTTCCGTGGCCTGCTCCGTTGTTTGCACAGGTGTTTCGGCTGGGGGCGGGCTGGGGCTTCGCCGTGGCGAGAAGACAGCCGACAACGCGACGGCCAGCGCGACCGAGGCGACGAGTGTGGTAATAACGATGCGGCGAGCGCGGGGTGTCATAAGTGCGGGCGGGCGGTGTTAGAAGCCAGTTGCGGGAAGATACCTGTCATTGGGCTGATCGTCGATTGCCGTGATGCCGTGCATGGAGTCGAAGTGGTGAGCGCGACCCGAACCGATCGTGTTACCTGCCTTCGATCAACCGTTCACCGAGCCAGTCGCTCAATTCGGAAACCGCCTTGATTTTGTCCACCACGGCCTGCACATCGTACTCCAGCCGGAAAAATTCAACGCGATCGTCATCAAGAATGGCGTAACTGGCGCGGGGGTCGAGATCGCGCGGCTGGCCGACTGAGCCGGGGTTGACGATCACCTTTTCACCATCGTGGAAGGTGTACACGCCTTCCACATCGCCGGGCGGGTAGAAATCCGGCTCGTCGGTGAACACACCGGGCACGTGCGTGTGCCCGACCATGCAATACTTGTCAAAGCGTTCGAAAATCTGCTGCATCTTCACCGGGGAGTTGATCGCGTCTTCCGGGAAGAGATATTCATTGATCGGTCGGCGCGGTGAACCATGCACGCACAGGAAGCGGTCGTACATAACGCGCACCTTCAACCGGCCAAGAAACTCCCAGCGGGTGGCTGCGGTTTCTTTGTCGGTCTCAGCATCGAACTGTGCCCGCGTCCAATAGGCGGCCTGCTCGGCGGCGGCATTAAAGTTGGTCGGTTCGTACAGCACGCCGAAATCGTGATTGCCCATCAGTGACCAATCGCAGTGCTCCGCGACAAGATCCACGCACTCGACAGGGTTGGGGCCATAGCCCAGCACATCGCCAAGACAGATCGTGTGCTCGACGTTCTGCGTCTTGATGTGCTCAAGCACGACCTGCAACGCTTCGAGGTTGGCGTGAATGTCACTGATGATTGCCGTACGCACGAATAACTCCGAGATTGATCTCTCGCTCGGACCGTAGAGGCGATCTTGCGAGCATGAGGAACGACGATGCTAGAAACCGATACGTGAAACGTCAAAAGCACGTAAGGTATTCATTGCAATACCGCGAGGCACCCGCGCGTCGTCATGGCCCTCTGGGGGCAAACGACGCGGCCAATGCCAGCCCGGCACGGGCCAGCAATTTCACCCCCAGCGGCAGGGCGCGTTCATCGATGTCGAACAGACTTGAATGCAGCGGCCGATGACCGGCCTGGCCGTCGGAAGCCGCCACGCCGAGACGAACCATCGAGCCGGGAATCAGCTCCTGGTAAAAGGCAAAGTCCTCGCCGCCCATGCTCGGCAGGTCGATCCAGACCAGATTCTCAGCATCGTCAGGCCTGGGCTGACCACCAGTGGCGGTGACGGTGCGTGCTGCAGCGGTGAGATAGTCGGTGACCTGCGGGTGGTTGTTGGTGGCCGGGGCGTCAAAGTCGAACGTCATCGAGATTGCACAGCCGGTGGCCTCACTCACGCCGCGCAGGATGGCTTCCATACGCTGCTGGATGGTCGCCATGTCCTCTGTGCGTGAAGCACGAAGCGTCCCGCAGATTTTCGCTTCATTGGGAATCGCATTGAATGACTCGCCGCTTTGAATGGATGAAACCGTCAGTGACAGGGCGTGGCGGTTGTCGATACTCCGCGGCGCGAGTTGGTAGAACATGCTCACGATGTTGATGGCGGCGGGGATCGGGTCCACCGCTTCGTGCGGCCGCGCACTGTGACCACTCTGGCCAGCGATGGTGATATGAAAACTCCTGCATCCAGCCGTGAGCGGCCCCTTTTTCAGACCGACTTTGCCGACCGTGATTGACGGGTCCACGTGCAGGGCGATGATGGCCTCAACACCGTTGATCGCGCCCTGCTCGATCATCGCCCGCGCCCCCGTGGCAGTTTCTTCAGCGGGTTGGAAAATCACACGAATGTTGTGCTTGAGATGAAGCGCACGGATCGCATCGCGCTGTTCGTGCAGCACCAATGCGGTCGCGAGCACCATGGTGCTGTGCGCATCGTGGCCGCAGGAATGACTCAGGCCTCGTCGCGATGAGGCGTAGGGCACCTGCTTTTCATCGTTGACGCGAACGCAGTCCAATTCAGCGCGAATCGCAATAAAGCTTTCCCCCTTGGCACCGAGGTCGATATCGACGACCACCCCGGTGCTGCCATCCATCACCCGCGGTTCAAGGCCGGCTTCGCGCAGCGTTTCGGCCACCAGCGCGGTGGTGGCGAATTCCTCATGTGGCGGCTCGGGCATGGCGTGCAGGCGACGGCGAAACTGCACCAGCCGGTCCGCACGCTGCTCCACTGACTCCACGATGTCATCCCACACTTCCGCAAACATGGGCACGGCATCGTTGCCAGCGGAGGATCGGGATGTGCGTGAATCATGCATAGATGGGTGAAAAGCCGCAAAGGGCAGTCGTGCCGGTCAATGGTATCACCGCCAGCGGATGACCACCTTGCCGAACTGCTCCTGCGATTCCAGCCGGGCATAGGCCTCATGGGCATCGGCCGCGGTGTACACGGAATCAATCACAGGCCGAAACGCCCCGCTTTGCAGCAGTGCGACGACCTGGCGAAACTCATGCATATCGCCCATGGTCGAGCCGATGATGTTGAGTTGATTCCAAAACACCCGGCCGAGATCAGTGACGGCATCAAAGCTGGTGGTCGCGCCACACGTGACAAATGTGCCGCCGCGCGCCAGTGACTTGATGCAACTCATGTGAATGGCCTTGCCGACGGAATCGGCGCAGATATCCACGCCACGTTTTCCTGTGAGGTGGCGTACTTGCCGTGACCAGTCCTCGCCGGTGTCATGCACACCGTGCTCGGCGCCAAATTCCAGCGCACGTTCAAGTTTCGATTCGTGTCGGCTGGTGACGATGGTGCGGCACCCGAAGTGCCGCGCGATGTTGAGCAGTGACAGTGCCACGCCGCCACCGATTCCCGTGATGAGCACCCACTGGCCTGGCTTGATCTGCGCCCTTGACCAGAGCATGCGCCACGCAGTGAGATGGGTCAGACCAAATGCGGCTGCATCAACCGGGTCAATCTCGCCGATCTCGAGCAGGTTGCTCACCGGCGCGGTAAACAGTTCCGCCAGTGCGCCCTGATCGTGTTCGCCGATCATGCGGCGACCGGGCTGGGCGGGGATGACATCGGGCTTGCGGGGATCGGGCTGTTCGACGGCTGCGTTAAGCAGCACGCGGCAGCCGACCCATGATTCATCCACCCCGTCACCCACGCGCTCGACCACGCCAGCCGCGTCCGAGCCGCTGATCCGTGGGTACTCCAGTTCCAACCCCGGCACGCCACGGCCGACGGTGAGGTCGAGTTGGTTGAGCGCGGCCGCCTCGGTGCGCACCAGTGCCTCGCCCGGCCCCGGCGTTGGGTCGGGCCAGTCATCGACCACGTGCACGTTTTCATGAACGGGGCTGCCTTGTCTGGTGATCGTCACTGCTTGCATGACTGCAATTGTAACGACATTGCACAATCCTTAACGGCGTTGCAATGCGTCGAGGGCGACCTCACTCAGCGTATCGCGGATGGTCTTCAGACTGGCAGCCGATTCAATAGACACCGCCGGTAGTGATTCCCAATGCTCATCTTTTTCGCCGAAGAGTACGAGTTTGCGATTGGGGTCATTGTGCAGGTATTCACGTGAGATGTCGATTGGCGTGACGCACGGCTCGACGATCCATACCCGGCTGTTACCCGGTTCATACGGATCACAGCGCGATGAGGGCAATCGCGAGAGCTGCAACAATGTGCACAACGTTGACGCAAGGTGTGAATCGCGCACGGAGATGGCTGCATGCGGCAAATGTGAGACTTCAAACTGGTGGCCTTCGGTGCCTTCCGGTGCTACCGGAAGCCGCAGCAGTACAGCCGTTCCTTCGTTGGGTTGGGAATCGATCCGAACTGAACCCGCCGCGCTCTTGATAATGCCGCGCACGAGTGGCAACCCCATGCCGGTGGACATGCTGCCAGTGTTTGTTTTCGTGGAAAAAAACGGGTTGAGCGCGCGGCGGAGCACTTGCGGCTCCATGCCCGGGCCGTCGTCGGTGACTGCGAGTTCGACAAAACCATCATCATCCCCGAGCCGCCCTTCAAGACGGATGTGCCCACCGCACTCCATCGCTTCGCTGGCGTTCTTGACAAGGTTCATCACAACCTGCGTCAACAGATGCGGCGCGATGGCTATGCCTGGCAAATTCGGTTCAAACTGCGCTACCAGACTGATGTGTCGGCGAGTGATCAACTGCATCATCGGCTCGACGTGCTCCCACCACGCCTCAGCCACAGTGGTGATTTGCCCAATGCCCACGTGGCCCGGCTGCTCAGCAAGCTGCTGCAGATTGTTTGCAAGCTGCTGGAGGTACACGACCGAATGGCGCAAGCCATGTAAATCCGACACTGCCTGTTCCGGGAGATTCTGCTGCATAAGCGAATCGAGTCGACAGCGAATCGGGAACAGAAGGTTCTTGACGTCATGTCCCAATCCAGCCGCAAGCGTGCCAATGGCATTGAGCTGTTCGCTCCGCACCAAATGGTTGTGCATGCGCTTGAGATCGTCCTCTATTTTTCGCAATTCAGTCTGGTCGCGTATCAGCCACCGCCAGAGATGCTCGCCATCCCCAGCCATCTTGCCGGCCTGAACGGTAAGAGATACTTTCACGGCCTCAGCTTCACCACTTTCGGGTGTGCGCTGCCACGACACCTCCCAATCCTCGATCTTACGTAGACGCTCGATATCGCCCATACGCTGGCGGAACGCTGAACGTGACTCTTCGTGCACCAGCAACGCGACGGGTTTTCCAAGTAGTGTGTGCACAGGACGGCCTGTCAGTTCACTGGCGACGTGATTGGCCTCGTTGATGACGCCACTGGTGTCCGTCACGAGATACGCATCAGGGCAGAACTCAAAAAGGTCGTGATAACGCTGGCGCTCACGCTCACATTCATCGCGTGAAGTAATAAGCTCCGCATGCTGCGAGCGCAGTTCTTCTTCAGCGGTACGCAATTCCGCCACTGCAACGTTCAACTGGTCAAAGGACTGGTTCAACGCTCGAAGTGCAACATCATCAAGATCACCGGCCGCTTGCTTGGCGGACCAGAGCGTTTTGACCTGTGTTTCAAGGTGTTCCCGACGACGATGAAAATTGAGAATGTCCGCATTGTCCACGCGATTGGCCTACCACCAGTCCAGTCAGGAAAAACTGCCGAACTCATATCCCACGGACACGGGATAGCGAACGCCATGATCCAAACAATCCTGGCAGCGGCGCACAGACACATCGCCCCCCATGATCACGGATCCGCAGGCAATATCTATGCGCACGTGTACGAGTTCTTGCATCACGGCAAATCCCCACACCACACAAAACACCGGCACGAACCTTTACCAATGATCTCTCTTGCCACCATGTCTTGCCACCAAAAATCGTGAAAGTGATATAAATATCATATACGATTTTTCTCGTTCACTGTGAGCGATCCAAGACTTTCCGGAACACCGTTACCGTTCCAATTAACTCCTTCTAGGCAATGGGCAATCCATGCTCGTCGGCAAAATTTGCGCATGTCGCGCAAATGCCCGACTGCGTCGCCATTTCAAAATTTGCTCGCCGTTCATCAGCGTCATCAGCGAATTGGTTGCGCATCTGGTCTGTCCGTTCGAAGCATAGCGACCATGTACCCAAATCGACAGCATCTGACTGGACGCTGACATTCAACTCGGAAGTCCAACTGATGCTGAATCCGTCTCATGCGCCCCGTCTGCATAGCATAAATCATATGCCGGACAGATCTGTGAGAATGCAATTCACTGAGCGCTCTCGCCACATCAACGGTTAAGAAACTTGATCCACACTGGGGCAGTTCTTTGACCTCCCCGATGCGTGTCTGTGCCATCGGCTTGACTCTCTAGAGCGTCGCTTTCAAGAGCGTCGTTCGACTGCCAACGGATGCAATCTCGTACTCGACTCCGGAACGCAACCAATGCTGATTCATTCGGACACACCGGTCCGCGTTCTACTCGCCTACCATGCTCATGAGCGGTTCTGACTGAGACTTCGGTCGATCAACAGTCACCACGCATGCGATGCAGTCATTTGCAACGTGTTCGATTTGCGGACTTCGCAGCGTCGCCCCAGCAGAACCGAACGACATAAGTAGCCCTTCATTGACGAGGAGATTATCAATGGCTTTTACACTACCCGACCTTCCGTATCCAAGTAATGCGCTCGAACCGAGCATCGATGCCGCCACCATGGAAATCCATCATGGTAAGCATCACAAAACTTACGTTGACAAGCTCAACGATGCCATCAAAGGCACCGAGCTCGAATCGCGCAGTATCGAGCAGCTCATGGTGAGCATCAAAGACGTCCCGGCCGACAAACGCGGCCCGGTACGCAACAACGGCGGCGGACACTTCAACCACTCGCTGTTCTGGTCCATCATGGCGCCCCCCGGCAAAGGTGGTGGCGGCAAGCCCGAAGGCGATCTGGCCTCGGCCATCGACAACGCTTTTGGCTCGTTCGATCAGTTCAAGGAAAAACTTGCTGCGGCGGGCGTTGGCCAGTTCGGCTCCGGCTGGGCGTGGCTGGGCGTCAAAGACGACGGCAAACTGTGCGTCTGCTCCACACCAAACCAGGACAACCCGCTCATGCACGGGCTTGTGGATTGTCCCTGCACGCCGATCCTCGGCGTTGATGTGTGGGAGCACGCCTATTACCTGAAATACCAGAACCGCCGCCCGGATTACCTCAAGGCATGGTGGGATGTGGTCAACTGGTCGGCCGTGGCTGATCGCTACGCCGCAGCCCGATCGACTGCCGCCACTGCATGACCCCGCGGAGATCGTCGCCGCCTGACATCCCAAATTCTCAACTTTTCGCCAGCACAGACCCGTGCTGGCGATTTTTTGCTATTATCACGTTCTGTTGAGACTGATTCTCAATCACAGGAGTTCCAATGGCCAGCACTCTGACCAGAAAACCGCTCACTGCCGGCTTGACCCTCATTGCTGCGATTCTCGGCGTCGTCGCAGTCCTCTACGCCGCGATGCAAGCTGGGGGCACCAGCCGCAACGGACACCTTGTGACGGAACACGTGAACGTGCCTTCACACACGCTCACAATCTACAGCGGCCGGGCCGAATCGCTCGTTGGCGACCTGATTCAGCAGTTCCGTGATGAAACGGGCATTCAGGTCCGCGTGAAGTACGCCGCGACCGGCCCCCTTGCGTCGATGATTCTCGAAGAGGATCGTCGCACGCCGGCGGATGTGTTCTTTGCCCAGGACCCGGGTGGTCTTGGCGTACTCGCTGAAGCGGATCGACTCGCTGAACTTCCCGCGCACGTGCAGCAGCGTGTTGAGTATGAACATCGCGATCCACGTGGTCGCTGGATCGGCGTGACCGGCCGGCTCCGCACCATTGCGTATTCAACTGAGCGGCTGATTCATGTGGAGCTGCCCGAGTCTGTCGAACAGCTCACCGATGAGCTTTGGAAGGGTCGCATTGGGTGGGCGCCAGCCAACGCATCGTTCCAGGCGTTCGTGACCGCCATGCGACATCAGCATGGTGAAGCCGCGACCGAACAGTGGCTGCGCGACATGATCGATAACGGCGTGCGCACCTACGCCAATAACACCTCTATCGCACAAGCCATTGCCGATGGCGAGATCGACCTCGGCTTGGTGAACCACTACTACGCGCATCGAATCAACGCGGAGCGCAACGGTAACTTCCCCGTGGCGAATCACGTACCCATGGGCGATGATGGCCGCGGCGATATCGGCGCAGCCATGCTCATCAGTGGTGCAGCGATTCTTGAGTCATCACCCAATCACGAACTGGCTGAACGTTTCATCGAGTTTCTGCTCAGCGCATCCGCCCAGCAATACTTCGCCAACGAAACGTTCGAGTATCCGCTGGCCAACGGCGCGTCGCCGACTGATGGCGTGTTGACGCTCAGTTCGTTCAAGTCGCAACGGGTGGATCTCAACGGTCTTGGTGATCTCCGCGCGACCGTCACCATGCTGCGCAACGTGGGCGCACTTCGATAAACGTGAGACTGCGGCCGTCCAGCGTTGCCGCGATCACCCTGGCGATCGGTGTCGTTGGCCTTGTCATCGCGCCGGTGGTGTACCTCATCGCGCAGGCACTGTCCAAGCCGGACGTCCTGCAACATGTACTGGTGGATCCGGGATCACGGCAATTGTTGTGGCGTTCGCTCGCGCTCGCGGGCGCGGTGGCAGCAACATCTATGGTGCTGGGGACGATGCTCGCGTGGTTGACCATCCGCCCCGCCTGGCCGCGCTGGTGGCGGACGACGCTGCTGGTGCTGCTGTGTACCGCACTGGCGGTGCCGAGCTACGTCGCGGCGTTCGGCTTGATCGCAGCAACCGGCAGCAGCGGCCTGCTCGGCGGATTCATGCCGTCCGGCTTTCACGTGCGCGACTACCCGTTTCTCGCAAGCTGGGTCGTGCTGGTGTGCTGCACGTATCCGTATGTGCTGCTGTCGGTTCGCAGCGCGATGTTGCGCGAGTGCGCCTCTCTGGAAGAAGCAGCGATGTGCCTGGGTGCGTCACGCATGCGTGTGTTTCTTACGATCGCACTGCCGCGACTTGCACCGAGTGTGATCTGGGGCGGCATGCTCGCTGCGCTGTACAGTCTGGCGGATTTCGGCGCTGTGTCACTGCTGGGCTATGAAACGCTGACATGGGGTATCTACAGCCGCTATCACACCGCGTTTGCCATTGACGAAGCGCGAGCATTGGCATTCATCCTCGCCGTGGTGACGGTCATTCTGATCGTGATGATGCGCGTGGTGCGACCCGATCTGACACCGGCAACATCCGATGTGCCGATGAAGCCGGTGCCGGTGCGCATGCGCGGCTGGTCGGTGCCGGCGCATGTGTTGATGATGATCCCGATCGGCGTGGGCGTCGCGTTGCCGGTCGCTGCGGCGGTGCATTGGCTGAGCCAGAGCGACGTCATTGCAGACAACCTGCGCGCCACCGCAAGCCCGGCGATAGCGACGATCTTCATCGCACTGCTCGCAGCGATGATCGTGCCGCTGCTCGCCCTGCCGGTGGCCTCGCTGCACCTTCCACACAGTGACGCCAATCGCAAAGCGCGACTGCGCTCGATCATCACACCGCTGACGCTTGCGGGCTTTGCCCTGCCGGGCATCGTCATCGCGATCGCGGGCATCAGTCTGGCGTTGCGGATGGATCAGTTCATCGAATGGTTGTTCAACCTGCCAATGCAAAATCGGCTCTATCAGTCACACCTGCTGTTGCTGTTGGCGTACGCGGCACTGTTTCTGCCGGAGGCCGTCGGACCACTGCGAGCTGGAGCTGCGCGGATCCACCCTGATCAGCTTGATGCCGGGCGACAGTTCGATGGCAACAATTTCAGCAACTGGTGGCGCATCGTCCTGCCGCAACTGGCGCCGGGGTTGGCGGCAGGTGGAGCGTTGGTGTTTGTCACGACAGCCAAGGAGCTTCCCGCGACATTGCTGATGGCCCCGCCGGAGTTTCAGACGCTGGCGACACGCTTGTGGGGTGCGATGAGCGAAGCGTATTTCGCGCAGGCGGCTGCCTCAGCGCTGGTGTTGTTGGTGATCGCTGCTGTGGGGCTGGCGCTTTTGCTGTTGCTGGAGCGCATCGGCCACGCGGAGTGAGATGTGGATTATTCGAGCGACTGTTGGCGCAGCTTGCGCTGGAACATTTTTTCATTACGCAGTGCAGCGACGCGGCCATCTTTCTCATTCACGCCGAGCATGAGCACGAAGCCAATGATGAAAAAGATCGAGCCCGCGCCGACGACATAGTGCCAATCATGCAACATCCAGCGGGCGAGCGCGATCGACGTAAGGCCGATGATTGCTGAGAGTTTGTGCGCCAAACCGAAGAAGCCAAAGAACTCTGCTGCTTTGTGTTGCGGGCTGAACAGGCCGACCATGGCGCGGCTGGCGGTGCCGATCCCGCCGATGGCCAGACCGACGCCGTTGCCCACGACCCACGGCATCCACGGCTGGCCGCGCTGCTGATCAATCAACCACGCCACAACAGCCGCGGTCAGTACGACGATTGTCCATAGCGCGAGCATAATGAGGATGTAGTTCTTGGTGCCGATGCGGTCCTGGTATCGGGCGGTGAGCATCGCGCCGATGATGGCGGTGACGGTCATCTGCAGAATGAAGATGCCGCTTTGCGCCGGCGTGAAGTTGAACAGCTCCTGCGTGAGGATGCCCGCAAACCAGAAGACGATCTGCACGCCGGCGAAGTACACCGTCATGATCGAAAGGAAGTGAAACAGGCGACGGTACTCGCGCAGCGCTCTGTACGTCTCAGCGAGTCGCACGAAACCAATGGTGAAGTAGTTCCGCCCCTGCGGCATGACCTCAGCGATCTTCTTCTCCTTCAGCAGCAGAAACGTCGGCAACGCTGCGGCGAAGAAGAACACGCCCGCCCAGAGACTGACCCAGCGATAGCCGGTGGGATCGTCCTCATCCCAGAATGACACGATCAATGCAGCACCCGCCAGACACAGCAGGCCGCCGCAGTACCCCAGCGTCCAGCCGAACGCGCTGACGCGACCCATGAACCGGTGCGGCGCAAGTTCAGGCAGGAACGAAGCCATGAAGTTCTCGCCACTGGCGTAGAACAGATACGCAATGATGAACAGCGTCAGCCCCAGCCACAGCGATCCGGGTGCCACAAGGCCGAGCGATGCAGTGAAAATGCAACAGCCAAGCCAGGTGATGAACAGGAGCTTCTTCTTTGCACCGCTGAAGTCAGCCAGTGCGCCGAGGATGGGCGCGAGGATGATGACCATGACCTGCGTAATGACGCCCGCTGCAGACCAGTAGTACTCACCATACCCCTCGGGTGCAACGTGGTTTTTGAAGTACACGCTGAACATCGCGGTCAGGATGACCAGCGTGAAGGCCTGGTTGGCGAAGTCGAACATCGCCCAGCCGAAGACCTGCTTGTTGAGCCACGTTGGCTTGTTCATCGCGGGGCATGATACCCGCGCAAGGAAAAAGCCCACACGTTGCCTGCGTGGGCTTCAATTCAATGCGGCTGAGAGGAGTCGAACCTCCACGCCCTTTACGGGCACATGGACCTGAACCATGCGCGTCTGCCAATTCCGCCACAGCCGCAGCGGGACGAGGATCATATCCGCTGGCACCCCGCTCGTCCAAACCAGCATCAACAATCTTTCGGCTTATCCAACGTCACCACCGGAAGCTCCGCTTCGACAGCCGCAACGAGATTCTCCGGCTGGTACGACGCATCGCATTTCATCCGGCCAAGTGCTGTTTCATGCACGGACTGGTGCCATTGATCGTGAATGTCGCGCCGCGTTGCGCGCAGGGCGTAGATGCCCGTATGCGACTCGTGAATCTCCCCTTCTCCAGCGGGGTTGTCGCCCGGCCGCTCCTCGCAACGCACAGCCAGGCCACAATCACTCGCTTCATCCATCATCCACTGCAGCGCGATGTCCGACAGACGCGGGTCGTGAAAGCCACCGCCAACATTGCTGTGAGCACCGACGAACCAGACCTGTTTGAGGTCGGGGTGTTTGTCGTTCTTCCAAAGCGTGGGCATAAACGGCAGTCGCTGCTCGTCAATGGCCACCGCATGGCGGGCATGATCGACGAAGCCGCTGATGCGCACATCGTGAAAGCGGTGACGGAAGTTGAAACCGGTGGTGGGGATGCCCAGGGAGCCGACGGTATCCCACACGCCGATGAACTTCACGCTCACTTCACGGGCGTACCGGTTGCGAAAGCGTACGGCCTCTTCAGTATCCGGCCCGCTGTCGCGGCGGCGGTAGATCTCCATGGCCCTGCCGATGGAACGTTCCCGGAGAGCCAGACCGCAGTTGCGGAGCAACCCGGCGACGGAGCGCGCGGTGTACGCGCCGCGGCTGTAGCCGAACAACCAGATTTCATCATCGGCCTCGTAGTTTTTGATCAGCCAGCGATAGATGCTGATGATGTTGTCATTGAGTCCCCAGCCGAGCGCGCCGCCGAGGATGCGGTCGATCGTGCCTTGCGTGCCCACGCCGTACTGATGATGCACGCGCTGGTGCGTGCCTTGATCGTCCATCTGCACAATGCTGTTGCACAGCTTGGCGACATTGGTGGCATGTTCCTGTTCAAACGTATTCCACGTGCCGTCAGCGAATGCGATGAGACGTTTCATGGGTTGCCCTTCGATGCGTGCGCTGCCATGTTACCAGGACGTACTATGCTGGCTGTACGATACCGAACAATCGGAGTGGCAATATGAACTGGCGCTGGCCGCTACAGCCGCACATCCCCAACGAACTGGCGATCGGCGAAGAGGATCGTCGCACCATCTTCAAACTCGCGGCACGAGCACGCCGTGCAAATTCCAACTACCGGGGTACCTACCGCAAGTTCATGATACGATTTTTGATCGTTGCTGCTCCCGTACTTGCGATCTACTTGTTGTACTTTCAAGGTGTCCGGTGGGCGGGTGCAATCGTCCTCGTGTCAATGATCGCCTACGCCCTCGTCGTTCGTCGAAGCACATACGTGCCGTACGTTCGTCTTGCGATGTGCCTGACCGGCTACGAAAACTGCCTCAAGTGTGGCTATGTGCTCCACGGGCTGCCCGATGAAACCGAACATTGCCCCGAGTGCGGTGAAGTTCGGCCTGAGTATTATCGTGAGCGGGCAAAACGGCGCATTGAGGACGAGGCCCGTCGTGGCAAACCTCGCCGTTCCACGCGACCAGACACCTGCATACTGACGGAGCCAAAGTGATGGCGACAGCGTGCAGCAACCAGCAGGCGAGTGCCTTGTCCCGGCTACTTGCCCGCCTTCGCAGTTTCAGTCGGCTTCACTTCTTTTTCCACCGAGGCCTTGCCCCCCTTTTCCTCAGGCTGCACCAAGCCGCGCTTGACCATCACCGCCTTGCGAATCTCGTCAAACAGATCCGGGTTCTCCTTGAGGAACACTTTGGAGTTCTCGCGCCCCTGGCCGAGACGAATGTCGCCATAGCTGAACCACGCGCCGCTCTTGTTGACGACATCATCGGTCACCGCCAGATCGAGCAGGTCGCCGGTCGCGCTGATGCCTTCGTTGAACATGATGTCAAACTCCGCATCACGGAACGGCGGCGCGATCTTGTTCTTGACCACGCGGGCGCGAACGCGGTTACCCACGTTCTGGTCGCCGTCTTTGATCGCGCCGGTGCGGCGGATATCCACACGCACGGACGAGTAAAATTTCAACGCGCGACCACCGGGCGTGGTTTCCGGTGAACCGAACATCACGCCGATCTTCTCACGAATCTGGTTAATGAAGATCACCGTGGTGGAGCTCTTGGAGATCGCCCCGGTCAGCTTGCGCATCGCCTGGCTCATCAGCCGGGCCTGCAAACCCACGTGCGTGTCGCCCATCTCCCCTTCGATTTCCGCGCGGGGGATCAACGCAGCAACAGAGTCCACCACGACGACATCGACGGCGTTGGACCGCACCAGCAGTTCACAAATTTCCAGCGCCTGCTCGCCGGTATCCGGCTGAGAAAGCAGCATGTCCTGCAGGTTGACTCCCAGCAATTTGGCCCACTGTGGGTCCAGCGCGTGTTCAGCGTCGATGAACGCTGCCACGCCACCCTTTTTCTGAGCATTGGCTGCGATGGTCAGCGCGAGCGTGGTCTTGCCGGAACTTTCCGGGCCGAAGATTTCGACGATACGTCCACGAGGCACACCCCGACCGCCGAGTGCAAGGTCGAGACTGAGCGTGCCGGTGGAGATGCCGGGGATGACGTTGCGGGGATCGCCATCGAGGCGCATGATCGACCCTTTGCCGTAGGTCTTTTCGATCTGGCCGAGGGCTCGTTCGAGTGCCTGGATTCGCCCTTTGTCTTCGGGAGTGACGTTGGCCATATCTGCTGCGCCTTTCGTTGTCCGGTCGGTTTTCTCGGTGTTGCCAGTGCTGTTTTTCCGCTGGCCGTTCGCTGCTGCGCTCACCATAGCAATCCCCTTTCGATTGGTCAATGTTTGGTATCCACTAGGATGCACATCTCTTCGGCCATGTCAAGGGGTGTTCGGTATAAATTTGGTGAAAATGTACTAAGAGCGCATCACGGCTGGTCGCGCGCCGCGGCGCAAACACGCTCATCCGGAGCCGTCAGCACCACTCCATTTACAGAAATGGAGCGTTGCAACAGTGTTCTGAAAGTCGGATACATCGAAATGCGGGCTTCATTTCTAGAGATACAGCGGCCACAACCAGAAATGGAGCTTCCATTTCTAGTTGGGCGGCTCTCATAACGAGAAATGCGGCTTCCATCTCACGTTCTGCGGCTCTCACAACGAGAAATGCATGTTCCATAACACAGTTGCAAGGTTTCATCTCACGATGTTCGCTGCGCAATACATGCACAGCGAAACGTCCGACGCGGCTTATCTCAGGCGTGAGCTGCGGCTATGAGCACCTCGCTGGGTGCAAGCCCCAGCGCGTCGCCTGTCGCGTGTGGCGGCGATTCATCAACGCTCCGCTTTGCATCAAGCTCAATGGGAATTGTGCGACGCTGAGTCATGTTTCGCGGTACAATCGCGGGCGCAGGGATTGCATTTCACCATCGCATGGATTGCGGAACTCGGGAGTTGAAAGATGGCTCGCAATCCACTGATGTGCCGCTCGGCTATTCGCCGCGGCTTCGCCCTGCCTGATCTGCTTGCTGTGTGCGTCTGTGCAGGCATGCTCGTGAGTGTGCTGCTCCCGCTGTCCAGCCGTGCGGATGAAACGTCAAGCGAGAACGGGAAAGCCACCGCGCCCAAGACGTGGCCGGCGAGAGATGTTGCATTGCGCGACGGGGCGCAGCTCAAGCAGATTCATCAGGCCTTTCTCGTTTATGCTGCGGAGTTCAATGGCGTGATGCCGCTGCCGGGGCTCGTTCACCGGCTCCCGGTCGATGGGCAGCGCATCCCCGGCCGAGGTGAGGAAGACATCACACTCAACACCACGGCAAACCTCTACTCGCTTTGCGTTACGATGAATCTCATCGCTCCGGAGCTTGTCGTATCGCCGTGGGAGCGCAACGCCAATGTATCGGTCCGCGAAGATTTCGGCTGGGACCAATAC
>PWVT01000100.1 GCA_003562195.1 Phycisphaeraceae bacterium
GCGATCTTGCTGACCCCACATTAACGTTTCAGATTCGAAACGGGTTTCGAGTGATCGGTGTTGTGGAGGATTATCTGAATCGCGATCCGGACAGTATGGGTTGGGCTGCCATTATCGAGTGGATCAATCACCGGGTTGCCAGTCGAGCCGATTACGCCCACCGTGACCCGCGTTTTCGCAAACCACGCCGAAAGCACACCCGCCGCGGCAACTCTACCCTGCCAGGTACCAAATGAATTGTGTCGACGGAAAACGTTGAACTCGGCCTACACCGAGACGATACTGTAATGCATGTCTTACCTCAGGAAGGAAGAGTCGTGATTTCAATAAACCGTCTGTTCTCGTCGTGTGCGCTCGTTGTGGTTGCCATGTTAGTGGCGTTGAGCGCCTTGGCGGCTGAATCGCTGGCCGATGTCGATCGCCGATGGCTTGATCGTTTGGATTCGTCCGACCGTGAACCGTTGAACCGCCTGATTGGCCAGGCCCCACCGGCATTTGAGGAGAACCTGCGTTGGCACAATGCCAAAGAGGGGATAGACTGGCAGTCGTTGCGAGAAAAGGTGGTGGTGATTCAGTCGTGGACCAGCAGTACTGAAGCAGGCCGTCGCTGGGTGGCGCGGACGAGTGAGATTGTCAGCAGATTCTCCGAGACTGATGTGGCAATGATCGCGCTGCACACACCAGATGGCGAAGAAAACGCATCGACGTTTGTTGAGCGGCGTGGTATCGAGATTCCTGTCGCTGTTGACCCCACTGGTAAATTCTGCGATGCGCTCGGTGTGTATCGCCGACCGGTAAACATCATTATTGATCGTCACGGTGCGGTCAGATATGCCGGGCTGAGCGCCGATGGCTTGACCGCTGCACTGAATCGGCTCGTTGATGAAATGTACGATCCGTCGCGTTGCCCAGAGCCGCACAATGAGAGTTCCAAAGAGTTTCCGACGTTCACGAATTCAGTAGGGACTGCCCGCGATATTCGCGGTCAATCCGCACCGGAACTGAAAGTCGAGCATTGGGTCACCGAACAGCCGGCGACGGATGACAAGGTCGTGCTTGTGGTCTTCTGGGCGACGTGGTGTGGCCCCTGCATCAACACCATGCCGCACCTCAATACACTGGCAGAGCGATTCGGCGAGGATGTTGTCATCATCGGGGTGAGTAATGAGCAGCTAGAGCAATTCCAGTCCGGCATGCGTCGACGGAACCTGAGCGCTGACCGTTTCAGTTACGCTGTTGGATGTGATCCGCGAGGATCAATGCAATCTGCAATCGCAGTGCGCGGTATCCCGCATGCGATCGCGATGTCAAGCGATTGGGTCGTCAGGTGGCAGGGCCACCCCGGTACGCTTTCGGCTGACATGCTGGGCCAGATCGTAAGTGCCGATCGTGGCGACGCTGAAAGGCCGAAAGGTCGATGGCTGGCGACGCGATAATTCTTGCGAACGACGATCTACTAATACATTGAAACGCGTGTGCCGTCATCCAGTAGGGCGGCTGGTTGTGGTCTGCCGCGCTGCATGCCCAGCAACCACCAACGGTATGGTGAGAGCGATCGCAATCTCAGCCATCGACGCAATGATCCGCGCGGTGGCTCAGCCACTTCTTTCTCATCAACCCATTGGTGCAAAATGGTGTTCCAAGCTTTGGCTTTCATTGAAGAGCGAATGTGAATTGGATCCAGCCCGTACCAATCGACCGGTAGTTGAATCAGCGGCACACCGTGCTGGTCGGCAAGCTGTTGCAACTGTGCTGACACCGATTCTGCCCTCGATCGTGCCTCGTAGAGTGTCAGCCGGTTCGTCGGAAAAAACAGCGTTCGGGCAGCAAGAAACTGCATGGAGTTCAATCGTGCAATACGTTGCAGGGGAAGCCCGGTCATCACGATGTTCGCACCAGATTCCTCAAGGCGTAGTATGGTCTGCTCGCTCCACTCTACGATGCGATGTGCTGGATGGTCGTACATAATGTCATTTCCTACATCAGCAATCAGAGCGTAGGTAGGAGTGTCACGCGGGAGCTGTTTCAGCGCATCCCAAAGTGCGGAGTCGAGGATGCTCGGCAAACTACGTATGAGCACTCGGCTGGTTGTCCCGTACGAACGCCCATGCCCAATCGCGCAATACAGATCAATCGGCGAGCCAAGCAGTGATTGAGATGCTTCGGCAATCACCGATAGGCCCTTTGTGACATTGCTTGCTCCCAGCAAAACAACGCGTGCGCGAAAGTCGCCATCGTTCATGCCTGTAATGTAGGCGATTACCAACTCGTAGGAGGTAGACCAACCTAGAGGATCGCGCCGAGCAGGGGCAGGATGATGGCATAGAGCATGAGCGTGACGAGTACCACGCCAATGATGTTCAGCCACAATCCCGCTTTTGCCATTTGTGGGATGGTGATGTAGCCGGAGCCGAACACAATCGCATTCGGTGGTGTGGCAACTGGCATCATGAAGGCGCAACTCGCTGCAATTGTCGCTGGAATGATGAGCATCTCCGGGCCTATACCCAGCCCGGGTGCCAGGCCTGCGAGAATCGGCACGAGCGTAGCTGTGGTCGCGGTGTTGCTGGTCAATTCGGTGAGGAAAATGACCCCCGCGGTGATGGCGAGCACGAGAATAATGACAGGGAAGCCCCGCAGTGCAGTGGCCTGTGCCCCGAGAAACTCCGCGACTTCA
This sequence comes from Phycisphaeraceae bacterium, assembly GCA_003562195.1. GTDB lineage: Bacteria > Planctomycetota > Phycisphaerae > Phycisphaerales > SM1A02 > PWVT01. The sequence continues at coordinate 2,678 of PWVT01000100.1, forward strand.
TTGGCTTGCACAGCAGCAGCTAAGCTCAAGCCACCCCCGAATAGAATGAGAATGCCCCACGGCAGTTTCACTGCTGTGTGCCAGTCCATGGCAAACGTCCACACATCGAAGCGTGCGAATGACCAGAGACCGCGACGTGTCTTTGGCTGCTGATCATCCTCATTGTCTGATGCCTCGTCGCCTGTGTTGCGCTTCGCTTTTACGGGGATGACGAACAACGCCATGGCTGCAAGTATCGCAACACCTGCATCTGACAACCCTCCTAGCGGTTGCCATGCGTCGTCGCCTTCGCCGATGGTCAGTTGTGTCAGCAGCGGCCTGGTAATCCACAAAATCGCAGCAGAGATGAACACGAACATCGTCACCCACTCACCGCGATGCATGGGGCCAAGCTTGCGGTACTCGTTCTCGAACAGTTCATGCCCGCCCTCAATCGCTTTGAGTTTGATTGGGTACAGCACCCACGTGATCAATGCCCATGCCAGTGGCAGGAATATAAGCGAAATCGGTGCGCCAATGCCCATCCATTGGACGAAGCTTATTTCAATGTCGTAGGTGTCACTATAGAAGCCGACAAGAATGCCATTTGGTGGCGAGCCGATGATGGTCGCAACGCCGCCGATGGAGGCGGAATATGCAATAGCAAGCATGAGCGACAGGGCGAAATTGCGGCCGGTCGTCCCCTCGTCCGGCAAGCCGGATTCCTTGAGCGTCGCTCCTGTTTTCTTCTTAAGCACCAAATCAATAACGCTCAGAGCGATGGGCAGCATCATCGCTGCAGTAGCGGTATTGGAGACCCACATGCTCAGGCCGGCAGTGACGAGCATGAACCCGGCAATGATGTTGGCAGGTTTCGAACCGACGATGCGTAGCGTGAAAAGTGCGATGCGTTTATCCAGCCCCCAGCGTTGCATGGATAGGGCAAGAATGAAGCCGCCCATGAACAGGAAGATAAAGTCCGAGGCATATGGCGCAGTGGTTCGGCTAATCGACAGGATTCCAAGAATCGGAAAAACGGCGATGGGCAATAGAGATGTGGCAGAAATGTCAATTGCTTCAGTCAGCCACCACGTTGCCATCCATGTCATCACAGTCAGCGTTGCTCGCCCGCCGTGTGTGAAGTTGATGGTTTCGCCATCAATGCCTGTGTACTGATCTGGCAGGAGTAGATACACCAACAGCGCAACGATCGGTCCGCCGATCAGGCCGAGCGTTTGCACTGTGCTTCGAGGTGAGCCGGACATGGTGCAATAGTACCGTCAAGCAGGCGTAGGTGAGCGGGTACAGACTGTGGTTTGCCAGCGCAAGCGGGAAGGCACATAGAGCGAAAGCGTTCTACACTGTCGACATGTCATTGGCACGCCAAGCCATGCTGTGGCTCGGTCTCTACATCGCAATGGTGTTAGGGCCAATTGCTCTCGTGTTCATTCCACCATTACCACCTGCAAGAACATTCTGGGTGGAGTTCGGCGTTGGCCTGGGGTTTGTCGGATTGTCGATGATGGGTGTGCAGTTTGCGCTGACTGCGCGATTCCGTTGGATCGCTGGGAAAATCGGCATGGATAGCATGCTGCACTTTCATCGGCAGGCGGGAATCGTGGGGTTCTTCTTCGTGCTTGCACATCCGATCGTTCTGATCCTGGCAAACCGAGATTACTTGGACTTCTTCGATCCTCGTGTAAACTTCATGCGGACCGCAGCATTGGTGTTTGCACTTGTCGCACTGTTGGCGATTGTCGGGCTCTCCATCTGGCGTAAGACGCTGCGGTTCCCATACCAATGGTGGAGATTGTCGCATGGTGTGCTTTCGGCGTCGGTGATCCTGATTGGCCTCGGCCACACGTTGATGGTTGGGCACTATGTTTCCATTTGGTGGAAGCAGGCGATGTGGATAGCACTCGTCGCCGCTTCGATACTTTTGTTGATCCAGATGCGTCTACTCAGGCCGTGGGGTACGTCGCGTAGGCCATGGCGTGTGGAGGGCTTGATTCAGGAAACGGAGCGTGTTTGGACCCTCCAACTTGTGCCGCTCAAACACGACGGGCTGCAATTTCGTGCAGGCCAATGTGTATGGTTGAGTGTGGGGTCAACCCCGTTCACGCTGGAATCACACCCGTTCACGATCAGTTCCAGCGCAGAAGTGCCAGAGCAAATTAGGATCACAATCAAGGAACTCGGCGATTGGACGTCGAACATTGGGAAGACCAAGCCCGGAACGCCGGCGTTTCTAGAAGGGCCCTACGGTGCATTCATCTTGCCGGAGGATGACTCGGTCACCATGGTTATGATTGCTGGAGGCATCGGCGTGACCCCGTTTCTCAGCATGTTGCGCACGATGCGTGATCGCGGCGACACGCGCCGAGTACTCCTCATTTTCGGCGGAGCAACTCTGGATCGCCTGCCATTGCAGAATGACCTAGATGACTTGTCGAGTGTGTTGGACCTGAAGATCGTCAAGGTACTCGAAGATCCGCCAGATGACTGGAATGGTGAACGTGGGTTCATCACATCGGAGATTCTGCAGAGACAGAAAGCCGATTATGAATCCTCAAAGACGTTCTACTTCGTGTGTGGCCCGGAACCTATGATGGATGTTGTCGAGAAAGCACTTTTGAAGCACGACGTTCCAATGCATCGCATTCTCTCTGAGCGTTTTGAAATTGCTTGAGCGGAATATAGGAGGATCGAGTGCGTCATCTTCATATTCGCAACCTCGCCACCGTGTTGGGTATCGTCTTTGCGCTGGTTCTGGTCTTAATGGCATGGTTGCGCACACGATGATGAATTGAGCCGTGTATGAATGACGTTTCTTGTAACCTCTAGATAGATGATCTAGTTCAATCGCCAGATCTCGAAATTCAACACCAGTGCGAAGCTCACCCATGCAAGGTACGGAATCATGAGCCACGCTGCTGCTTGACTGATTGACCAAAATGCTGCGATCGTGGCCACGATCGCAAGCCACAACGCACTAATCTCCACGAAGGCCCATCCCGGCGCATGAGCGGCAAAAAACACAGCCGACCATGCTGCGTTCAACACCAGTTGTACGAGAAACAGCACAATTGCAGCTTTGCCTTTGCTCCACTTGGCTCGCTTCCAAACGAGCCACAGCGAAACCGCCATCAACAGATAGAGTGTGCTCCAGACTGGCCCAAATACCCAGTCAGGCGGTGCCCATTCCGGCTGCTGGAGAGTTCGATACCACGTCCCTTTGCCGGTCTGAGTAAACAGACCACCAACGCTCGCTGCAGCAAAGCACAGTATCAATGAAATAATAAGCCGAAGAATTGATGCTGCCATGAGTGATGTACTGAAGGGCTGGTCTGCTGCCAACGCCTATCGGATTGTTGTCAAGTCCAATTGGCAAGGAGAATCAGCAAGTCGCTCACATCCACGATGCCATCATTGTTGAGATCAGCAGGACAGGCTTGGCCATTCGGACACTTTCCCCATGCTGCGAGCAGAATCAGGAGGTCAATGACATCGACAACACCATCTCCATTGAGATCAGCCGCGTGACAGTGGCCGCACTCGCTGCATGCGTCATTGCAGCAGTTTCCTTCCTGCACACAGTCAGAATCACATCGACAACCAGAAGGTGCATCGAATCCGCATAGGCCCTTGCAACTGTCGCGAGCGCCATCGCACGCGGCGTAATCGCACCATTGACAGACATCAGGGCAGCAGTCTCCGAACACCAGGCACATGTTGTCGCACCAGCAACCCTGAGGGGGAGTTGCACCACAGGAGTAGGCGCATGAAACCTGCAATGTCGGGTTGCATGCAATGTGTTGGCACACTTCACAGACATCGACACAGCAGTCATCGTAGATCACGCAATGATTGTCACACCAGCAACCGGAAAGGGCTGCATGTTCGCACTGGTCATTGCACAGATTGGCGCAAACATCTGCAAATGAGTTACCACCAGCATCTGACCATATGCCACTGAAATCAACCGGAGTATTCTCACAGAAACTTGAGCCATCAATTGTTGTATCGCTCAAAGTCCCAACGGAGACAGCCGCGCCGGCGTTTCTTGTAAACTGAGCATGTGAGATATCTGCGACAGCGTGCTCTGTGACTCGCACGCCACCGCCATCACTCTTCGCATCGTTGTTGTGAAAGCGGCTGCCGACAATCGTACCAGCACCACCAGCGAGAAGTACGCCTCCACCGTCACCGTCCACGACATTGAAAAGAAAGTCGCTGTCGGTAATCGTCACATCGCCCACAAAAAAGCCACCGCCACCATTCGTAGCAGAGTTCCCTTCGATGATGCAATTCTTCACCGTGGGAAGGCCACCATTGCTGAACACGCCTCCGCCCGTCATCGCCATGTTTGAATCAATCAGGCATGAAGTCATGCTGGACGCTGCACCGGCGTTAACAAACACGCCGCCACCGAGTTGCGCCGTGTTTTCGGTCACGCGACAGTTTTCAATATACAGCGTTCCAGACTGAACGAATACGCCGCCGCCGGCAAGCACGTCTGTTTGTGCCAGAAACGAGATGACCGTACCAGTGCCTCCAGTGATGGCGAGGTCTGCGATGGTTGCCAACGTTGCTGGTGCAGCCGTTACGGCGCTTGCACTCAAGACACTGGCATCAATGATTGTGTAAGCCGGCCCCTGGCCATGGATACTGATGTCTTTATGACCAAGGTCAATCGCTTCGGCATATGTGCCTTTGAGCACGAAGATTGAGTCGTTGTCCGAAGCTGCGTCAATTGCCTGCTGAATCGTGGGATAGTCAGTCGGGACCACGATAGTGTCTTGTGCGATTCCTGTGCCGGTAAGCAAGCAGGTCATGACGCCAGCGACGCAGCGTGCAAAGGTGTGATGGATAGCCATATTGCCTCCTCTGCAAAGTCAATTCGGCAGGTGGGTCAAGCATACCACCGCATTTGCCCATGCCAAGCGCAAAATTATGGTTGCGATTGCTATCCTGCACGAATGAGCACCACGACCAGACGCGGCAGTGAACTTCTACTTTCCCTGAACCTCATCAGTGACCCACGCGTCACCAGTCCGTCAGCAGGAGACGAGACTCAATATGTGTGTACGGATTGTCCGGCGACAGGCGAACCGATCGCAGCGGTTAAGATGCAGTTGAGTGACGAATACGACCAGGCCGTTGAGCGAGCCATGGCGTGCCAGGTGCATTGGCGGCGACTGCCCGCGCCTTGCCGCGGCGAGATTGTACGGTTGATTGGTCTCGCGTTTCGCGATCAGCGCGAGTCGCTCGGGGAACTTGTCTCCTTGGAGATGGGCAAGATTCGGGCTGAAGGGATCGGAGAGATTCAGGAATGCATCGACATAGCAGATTTCTCGGTGGGTCTGTCACGGCAGCTTTACGGTTTGTCCATGCACTCCGAGCGGCCTGCGCATCGCATGTACGAGCAGTGGCATCCGCTGGGAACGATTGGAATCATTACCGCATTCAATTTCCCAGCAGCAGTATGGGCGTGGAACGCCATGGTCGCCGCGACGTGTGGCAATGCAATGATCTGGAAGCCAAGTCTGACCACACCACTTGTGGCCATTGCCATGACAAACATTGTCCACGAGGTGATGCAGAATCAGGATGTGTTTACGCCGCCAGAGGGTGTTGATCCGTGCGATGTGTTTGGTCTTGTGATCGGCACTGATGAACAGGTTGGTGAGAAGATGATTGCCGACGCCCGCCTGCCTCTAATCAGCGCCACCGGTTCGTGCCGTATGGGTCGGCATGTCGGACAGGTCGTTGCCGCCCGCCTTGGCAAATCACTTCTCGAACTCGGCGGAAACAACGCAATCATTGTCATGCCGGATGCTGATCTGGAACTGACGCTGCGTGGCGTTGTTTTTGGCGCGGTTGGAACTGCCGGTCAGCGCTGCACGACCACCCGTCGCCTGTTCCTGCACCGCGACATCGCGGATGAATTCGTCTCACGTCTGGTGGATGCTTATGGCCAGGTGTCGATTGGTGATCCGCTCAAGAAAGGCACATTGATGGGCCCTCTGATCTCCAATGATGCAGTGAAGCAAATGAACGATGCGCTGGTCGAAATTGAGAGACAAGGAGGTGACATTCTCTGCGGTGGAATTCGTGGAATCGAGAGATACGCGGACGCTCCCGGCCACTTTGTTGAGCCCACGATCGTTCGCGTTCCCAATGGTAGTGATTTGCCCATTGCGCACGAAGAAACGTTTGCGCCGATTCTCTATGTGTACACCTTTGACGATCTGGAAGAGACGATCGCACATCACAACAGCGTGAGTCAGGGCCTCTCCAGTGCGATTTTTACCGACTCAATCCGCGCAGCGGAGCGGTTTCTCTCTCATGACGGTTCAGATTGCGGGATCGCCAATGTCAACATTGGCACGAGTGGAGCGGAGATTGGTGGGGCATTTGGCGGTGAGAAGGACACAGGAGGCGGACGTGAATCAGGATCCGACGCATGGAAGCAGTATATGCGGCGGCAGACGTGCACCATCAATTGGGGCGATGAGCTGCCGCTTGCCCAGGGTATTACCTTTGGCTGACACGAGCACAACCATGTATCGAGAACTTGTTGAGGCGAATGCTAGATGACGCTTGCACCGCGAATCATCAAATTGCGACGACCGCCAACCGTGACTGTTCAAGAAGGCCCATTTGTACCAGAGAGGGTATGTATGGATGAAGTTGATCGGCGCTGGGCAGCAGTATGCGCTGCAAAGCCGAGGAGTTTCGATGGCCGAATGTCGCATGTGCTGGGCGTGCATCGGAATGGCCATGGCGGCGCATCGATTCACGTCATGGACTGTGCATATCGATTCTTTGCTGTCCAGGATGAACAGTTTGACCTGGGTGTACGGCATCTTGGCGTGAAGGGGCTGACCATTTGCGATGATCGCGTGCTACTCGGCAGACGCGCTGATGATGTCATGGCATATCCTGGAATGTGGGAGTTCGCCCCCGGTGGTGTACTTGAGCCACGACGACATCCGGAAGCTGTCCTACGCAGTGAGTTGGAGGAAGAGACTGGCATTCAGGGAGCGATTGCCCCCACGCCAGTAGCGATTGTTTTCGATTCGGTGGCTCGCTGCTGGGAGTTGGTCTATCGCCTGCGAGTCCAAGACCTGCCTATGGGGGCAAGAAGTGATGAATACAGCGAACTATCGTGGTGCAAACCACCCAACTTGCCTTCGCCGCTGAGTCCGCCAACCGTGCTGATGGCGAAATTGCTGGCTGGAATAGATATGAAGCAATAATCACGGCGGGAGGCATTCGGGCGCTATCATGTTGCATAGAGAGGACACCTTCTACATGAGGGTGTTGCGAGCAGGCACCACAATACGGACGTGATGGCTGTTTTTGTGCCACGGAGGGCTTGGCGCGAGGTTTGTTGCGCTTCTTATCAGGAGCGAGCTTGCGCAATGAGAAAGATGCAGAAAATTCTGGCGTGCGCCACTGGCTGCCTCATGCTTGGTAGTTGTGCGGCAAGCGGCAGTGGTGAGCGGAGCTTGCCTGCCCGGACCATCGCTCCGGCGCTTGTCACGCCCGGAGAGAATCATCCGGGCTGGGAATATGCTCGCAATGACCCACCACAGCGTGACATTCGGCTGCCGCACCATATTGTGGAGATTCGCCACAACGAGACATTGCGGACGATCAACGGTCGGCCTCGGGAATATACGACCACCCGAAGCCGTAGCATCCATTGGCGGCGGTCACCGTGAGCAGAATCTCTTGACCTGCAAGGCGTGTTCGTGCATACTGGCATTGTGCGGGGTTTAGTCCGCACGCATTGGTACCTGCGCTGGGTGGCTCGATCAGTTGTCGAGCGGTGCAGGTCGATGGGGAACGGCATTTGTCAGGAAGGGGGGTCGCGGATTGTCCACCACGACCAAACGTGATTTTGTCAAACATGTGGCTCAAAAGACTTCACAGTCGCGTTCTGCTGTGCGAGAGACCATTCAATGCTTTCTCGATTACATGACCGAACAGCTCAGCGAGGGTAATCGAGTTGAGTTTCGTGATTTTGGGGTCTTTGAATTGCGGGATCGCCAGCAACGCGTGGTCCGCAACCCGCAGACGCACGAGCAAGTCATAGTTCCGGCATCGAAGTCTGTAAAATTCAAGTGTGGCAGGGCGATGCGACGTGCCATCGAACAAGCCCAGAGCGATCCTGCACAGTCGATTTCTTCGAGTCACTCTGCGATACGCAATGGATCGATGGTGCCTGCAAAGTAGCCACACGGGTGATGAATGGTTGTGGAGTAGCTGTCAGATACTTGCAAGCCGCCGGAGGATCGGCGAAGGTGCTTACGGATGAGCAACACAGAGAACGCTTCTAACGCCGTAACTGGAACCAACGGACATTCCACCAGTGATGCGCCGCGACGTGAAGATCGTCGTAACTGGCGGCATCTGGCATCGCTCTTTGAGCAATTGCCGCCGCACGCAATTGAGGCGGAGATGGGCTTGCTCGGCGCAATGCTGCTTGACCCGCAGGTGATCGGTGATGTAGTGATGGTCATCAAATCTGGTGAGGATTTCTACAAGCCCGCGAACGGTTCAATTTTTGACGCCATGGTCAAGCTCTACGACACCCACGCGGCAGTCGATATCGTGCAGCTCCATCAGCTTCTCGCGGACCGAGACATCCTTGAGTCGATTGGTGGGGTGGATTATCTCGTCGAACTGGCCAATTCGGTCCCCAGTGCCGCTCATGCCATGCATTACGCTCGACTGGTTCGAGAAAAGGCGACCATTCGGCACCTGATCGACGCTGCCGGGGACATTCTCTATGAGTCATATCACAACTCAGACGAAGCGCAGGCCATTCTCGAGCACGCTGAGCAGACTATTTTCCGCATCGCCGAGCAGACCGAGCAAGCCCAAGTCGAGTCGCTCCATGATCTGATTAAACAGACGATGGCGATGATCGAGGCGAACGAAGGCAAGCAGATGACGGGCGTACCGACCGGTTTCGCTGAACTTGATGAGATGACCAGTGGTTTTCAGCGAGGCGAGATGATCATCATCGCGGCTCGTCCGTCCATGGGAAAGACCGCTCTGGCGTTGAACATCTCAGAGTTCATGGCCATGCGTGGCCAACCCGTTGGATTGTTCAGCTTGGAAATGGGCAAACAGCAACTCGTGCAGCGAATGCTTGCGGCCAGATCAGGCATCGATTCACAACGCCTCAGGCGCAACATGCTGCGAGCAGAGGACTACCGCGCATTGATGGGCGCGTGTGATGAACTGCTTGAAGCACCGATCTACATCGATGACACGCCCGGTCTCTCCTTGATGCAGCTTCGTGCCAAAGCTCGTCGCATGGCACAGAAGCACGATATTGGCGCGATCGTAATCGATTATCTGCAACTTATGTCCTCTGGCCGGCGGGTTGAATCGCGTCAGCTTGAAGTCAGTGAGATCAGCCGGGGGGTCAAGGCGATGGCCCGCGAACTGAATGTGCCGGTGATTTGCCTCAGTCAGCTCAATCGTGCTGCCGAACAACGCGAAGGGCATCGGCCGCGCATGAGCGATCTGCGTGAATCAGGGTCGATTGAACAGGACGCAGACGTGATCGCGATGCTGCATCGTGAGGAGTACTATCACCAGGCCGACCCGAACTGGCTCGATGAAAATCCTGAGAAAAAAGGCCTCGCCGAATTGATCATTGCAAAGCAGCGAAACGGGCCGACTGGCACGGTGAAACTCACATGGCTGGAACGTTCGACGCGCTTTCGGGATTTCTCGCCCGCTCAGCCGCCCGGCGGCTGGAGCGAACATGACAGCCCACGGCCGTCAGCGCCATTTGCAGGAAAACCAAAGTCCGGCCCCATGGCGGACTTTCGCGACGGCGGGGGCCCGGAGTATGACGACGGCGACCTGCCGCCGATCTAGTTCCGAGGCGTACCCCGTCCTACTACGCAGCGTTTGATATAGCCGTGTGATACATCAGGTCGCGGAGTACGCCCCACGCGATGTACGCGATGTACAAACCGAGTAATGCAGCGCCTTCCCAACGCAAGATGCGCTGATTCTGCGTCACACAGAACCGCCAGAGCAACAAAGAAAAGACCATCATGGCCGCAAGATCCTGCCAGCCCGCTGCGCCAGGCACGGGGATGTCGGCGATCGTGGCAGTCACACCCATGACCAGTAAGATATTGAAAAGATTCGATCCGACAACATTGCCGACCGCCAGATCCGTATGGCCTCGACGACAGGCCACCACGACCGTGATCAGTTCAGGAAGGCTCGTGGCAATGGCCAGAATCGTCATGCCAATGATGGCGTGACTCATTCCGAGTTGGCTGGCTATCTGTACCGCCCCCAGCTCTGTCAATCGGCCACCGACTAACAACACAGCCAGTCCGACGAAGAACAGTCCGCCAGCACCGAGAAACGACATGGATGTGCTCTCGCGAGCTTTCGAAATCATCTCTTTCGTCACTGGCGTTCCTTCTGGTATTCGTGCGGCTCGGAACCACAAGGAGAGCACAAGGACGAACCCCGCGATCATAATGATGCCTTCCAATCGACCGAATCCATCGGCCATGCCAAGCCAGCCAATCGGCACGGCCAAGAGCACCATCAGTCCGGAGATAACGACGAGCCAGGGCAGTTCCATTCGGATGACCCTGTTATGGACAAACATCGGCGTGAGCAACGCGCCGATGCCGATAATCAAGCCGATGTTGGCGATGTTCGATCCGATGACATTGCCAAAGCTCAGTCCTGGATTTCCCGCGACCGCAGCCATGACATTGATGACCAATTCAGGAGCAGAGGTACCGGCTGCAACAATTGTCAGTCCGATGACGAGGGTACTCACCCTCAATCGCTGGGAAATCTCGACTGCACCGCGGACCAGCCATTCCGCTCCGACCAGCAGTAGAGGTACTCCGACAATGACCAGCACGATGCCCGGAACTGCGTCGGGCACGGTCATCAAGGCAAAAATGGCATGCCAGCAGTTCATGGAGCGGGGATTGTACTCCCGATGAAAGACAAACCTCGATTCGAGTCAATAGCAGCCGCTCGAAGCGGGCGATTGTGCTTTGGAAGAATTGGGAAATACACTGTCGGAACCGATCGTTTCTTCTCCCACAGGCAAATTGCCGATTTCGCACCCGATCCTCGTGCATGGCTGAAACTCCAGACAAAGCCCGACTGAGTGCCGCTCTTCGCAGTGCGGCCGACGGCGATGAACATGCTTGGCGCGATATTGTCGAGGTGTACAGCTCGCGCGTATTCGGCCTGCTACGCTCTCAGTGTGGAAATCCCGACTTGGCCGAAGAAATCACCCAGTCCACATTCTGCACGATTGCTGCAAAAATTGGTAGTTACAGCGAGGTTGGCAAATTTGAAGCGTGGCTCTTTCGTATCGCCATTAATCGACTTCGCGATGAGATGCGGCGTCGAAAGCGCCAAGCCAATCCCGTTGATGGCGGCACGCTGACTGGCCTTGCTGGGGCAGCTAGGTCTGATCATGAGGATCGCGCCGAGCCAGCCGAGTTACAGCAACTGCGAAACGCTCTCACGCAGCTTTCAGACGCTGAACAGCAGATCATTCACCTGCGGCATTCGGCTGATTTGAGCTTCAAACAGATTGCCGAAGTCCTTGATCAACCGCTCGGAACGGCTCTTGCACGGCATCATCGGGCAGTCAAGAAGCTCCGGGAGATTATGGGTCCGGTGGAGCTGAATGAATCGGACCCCACGCAGTCGGAACCATGAGAAATGACGCAATGAACTTCCAGACAGCACGTTGAACCTTTGAACGCCCCATGAACACGAATGCGCACCATCACGATTTTCACCCCGAGCACGACCGTGCCGGCCTCGAACCAGAGATTCAGCGAATAGAATCGCTGTTGTCGCTGGATGCACGCAGGTTGCGCGTTCCGCGAGGTCTTGTAGAACGTACCTTTGATGCGTCGGTGCAGCATCTGCCTGCGCCAAAACGGCGTTCTTTGACGTTCATTCAGCCGCAACCGGTAGACCGTTCGGTACTGAGTCGGTTGGCCATGGCCGCAGCGGTTGGACTGGCCGTCATAGTTGGTGTGATGTTTCTTCGCTCACCCAACACGATGCAGGTCCCTGCCGGGTTCGACCAGATGGCCCACAATGGTGCAATTGATCGATCTGCGACGACGGTCGTTCGTCCGGCGGTGGCTTCTCAGCTCTCTGCGGATCGTGAATGGCTCCTGCTTGATGCTGTGCATTTATCGCACTATTCGGACGTGCGACATCTGTCCTGGTCGGATATCAATGATGATATGGCGAGTCTTGTCCGCGAATTGGAAATGTGATTATGAAACGATTCACAGGCGCATTGACCATTCTCGGCGCGGTCATTCTTGCGGCCGTAACGCTTCAATCACAGCCATTCACTGTGGCTGATCAGCGTGGCGAGCGTCCTCATGCCATGACAGCAGGTGAAGTCAATGCTGAGCGAATTGAGCAGTGGCTGCTTGTCGCAGAGGACATCGATCCGGACAAGGGACGCCAACTCAGGGAGATGTGTCATCATGATCCTGAAGCATTTTATCAGATGATGCAGCGGACTGGTCGTCGCATCATCAGTTTGGCAGATCTGAAGGACAGTGATCCGGACTTGTACGAGACAAAGATAAGTGAACTTCGCATTGAAGCGCAAATGGAAACGGCTGCCGAACAATTGGCCGATGCACTTCGATCCGGCGATGAGGATGCGATCACTGCTGCTGAAGAAGAGTTACGGCGATGGGTGCGCACCCAGGTGCTGTATTCCATTCGTGCCCGAGGCGATTATTTGCTGCGGCTCAAGGAGCACATGGAGCGGCTGGAAGAGGAACTCGCATTTGAAGCGGCGAATTTCGAGCAGACGGTTGACCGCCGTTTTGAAGAGATCACTGCACGTTCACGCACACAAGCGGCGCGCTGAAGTCGCGATAACAATCAAGTCTTGAAGTACGTCCAAGGCACGATTGCCATAAACAGCAAAATCACAATTGGTAGAAACACTCCGCCGGCTGGGGCGATCCCCGGCAGGTCGGCCACCATTCCGAGCGCGGAACCAAGAAGAGCAGGAATGGCAATGGCGGCACACAGCATACTTTGCCGTAGCAGGTTGGTCGGTTCGCGCAGCAGGAAGCACGGGAGCGTAAGCCCAAGGACCAGCAGGTTCATTAGCACTGTGGCAAAACGCGCATAGCGATAGCGCAGCAGGGCATCGACATCGGCCTCGGTCGCGCTGCCACTATCGAGAATCTCAGAAATCTGTGGCAAACTCAGCATGGCGGCGAAACGGCTGTGGTGTCGTACGGTCAGCACACGAGGGGTGAGGTCTGTTTCATAGGAATCGATTGATTCACGTGGGAGCGTCCGGCCGCGCTGAGTTTCTTCCGAAAGGGTGATGACCTGACCATTTGTCAGGCGCCAGGCACTGCTTGCAGCGTCCCAGGTGGCCTCATCTGCGGTGATCCGGCGCGCCGTGAGGCCACGATTGGTCCGCTCAAGGAACGTTGGCGACATCAGCACTGTGGTAACCGGGTCAAACGATGGGGCCTGCAGCATGTTTCCATGTGCATCCGGAGTCAGTTTGACCTCAAACTCTTTGACACTGGCCAGGCCGATCTGTCCATGACCACGCAACAACAGTGGTGCCATTCTCGACAGAAGCAGCTCTTGGTTGGCCAGTTGTACCAGACTGATGCCAAAGACCGCGATGATGAACGGCATGGCAACTCGATACAAGCTGACGCCGGACGCCATGACGGCAACAAGTTCACGGTGTCGATGCATCTGCGCCAGCGTGAACCCCATCGCGCCGATGGCAATCATCCCGTGAAGATATGCAAAAAACTGGGATGCCTTCGGTAACTCGAAATCCGCTGCGAGAATCAGGAAAGCCCAGCTTATGCTGACGATGCCCGCCTCCTCACCTACGCGACCTCGCGCCGCGTCAATGAAGCGGTCCAGGTGGAGGATCAGATCAATCGCAGCAGCAAACGTAAACAGCAATGCAAACAAGATGACGAAATTCGTCAGAAATCGGCGAAGAATGTAGCGGTCTATCAACAGCACTGTTAGTTTCTCGTCAAACGAGCATATGCAAGCGTCAACATCACGAGCAGAGCGATATTGCCGGACCACATCACCATGAAACCACTGAAAATGGATCCGTCACGCACCATTTTCTCTCCGCCGGAAATCAAGATTAGCGACAGGATCGACGGGGCAAATGCCCAGATGTAAATCACCAAAGGCATGCTGCCGCGCAGCCACATGGCCAAGACTGCGCCGATGAGCAGCAGCAGCAACACTGTTACGGATTGCGTAAAGCGGCTGTGCATGCGGCCAGTAATTTCATTGTGCACTGATACCAGCTGATCCTGTAGTCGACGTTCGCCGCGGCGCACTGCGGATGGGGGGGAGTCCATAGCAGCGACATGTGCGAGCAATGTGCCGCTCGGCATATCAGCGAGATTCATGGTGTCAAGGTCGAGCATGGTAAGATTGTGGTCTTCCCATCGTTCCCGGCGATTCACCGCGCCATCTTCACGGTGGTCGGTGACTTCGACGCTGTTCATCTGAAGTTCGAACAGAGGCGTGGTGAACGATGCGCCTCCTGTCCGGTTGAGCCGAACCTCTTTAGCTGAAATGCTGCGCTTCAGTGTATTGCCTTCGAACTGCTGCACGACAATTGGCCTGCCCTCACGATTCGCGAACTGGCCATTTTCTACGCGATCAGCTTGCAGGACGTAGCGCCGCTGTGATTGCCCGGTTTGCGTTAGTTCTACAGAACCGCTCGCGCCCAGGCGACCGGCGATGAGCGACCAAAGCGACTCTTCTCGCACAGCTTCGGCGAGAGCTAGACGATACTCCAGCACCCGTCCGTGTCGATCGGGGTTGCGGCGCAACCGCATGAGTTCTGCGATCGTCATGACGCGCAATTGATCTCGAAATACACTGGGAATCAGAATGGCTTGATCTGGCTGAAGCTGCGGCACGCGTGCAAGTTGGCCCGGGTCGCCATCAAAGGCCACGGCATCATGAAGCACAAGCGTAAGAAAGGTCTGTCCTTCGAATCGATGAACATCCACGACGGCCTGATTGGCAGTGACATCGGTTTCAATGCGGCCGTCACGATCAAGTTCAGCAGCAACGACGCGCGAGAGGATCAATCGTGTCTCCGCCTGAGTATCACTGGGATTGGCGACGACCCACATGTTGTCTGCATAGATCTGCAGGTTGCCGATTTGAAACGGGCGACCTCTGTCAATCGATGCTTCAAAGAGGCGGGTAACCTCGGCTGTTGCAATCCGTTCCATCACAGCCCAGGTCCGTGGAATAGCCCATTGTGTCAGCAGCACCATGATGAGTACGAGAGCGATCCCTAAGACAACAAGCGGCGCAAGCAATCGCCGATAACTGATCCCGCTGGCCGCAGCCGCAACAATTTCATTGTCATTCGTCATCCGGTGCAACACGATGGTTGAAGCGAATCCGGCCGCAAATGGCAGGGCAAACTGGAGCATTGGCATGATCGCCAGCATCAAGTATTTGATCGTATCAGCCACCGTAAACAGTCCGTCATCGGTGAGCGGCTTCAGTGTTGCACCGAACGCGATCACCGTAACCAGCACTACGGCAGTGAGGGCAAAAACCCGGAGTAAGTCTCCAAGGATGTAGCGATAAAACAACGTTGGCATGTTGCATCATTATGGCAGCAATCGCTGTCAGGGACCAATGCACAAGCTGTGGGGGAAGATGACTATCGGACGGATCGTGGCAAGATGCGTCACGTTTGAGGGATGTCCCACTGATTCACCTGATCATTGTCGCCAGTTGCCGTGCCGGCGATGCATCCGTGACCGCGAAGATTCGATGATGGATCTGGACGATAAGCAATTGGAGCGGCCTCAGTGGCAGCTCATGGAGGATCGACCGGATGATCTCAGTCACCGCACATCTTCGCCTACATTCCACACGCTCGCGTGGCTTTACGCTGTTGGAATCGCTTATGGCATGCGGCGTACTACTAATTATGGTCATTGCCGTGACCTCGGCAGTGACCGCAGGGCAGCAGAACGCGCACTATGCCCATCAGCGCGTAGCCGGAACGCTTGCAGCCGAAGAAATGCTCGGACGATACGAATCCATGGACTATGGCGATCTGACTGTCGGCACATTCACCGAAAACATCGGTACGCTCCGTGATGTGAACAATCAACCGTTTCCAGAGAGTTTCGCAGAAGTTGGCCGACAGTTGCGTATAAACGCCGCCGAGAAACAGTTGAGCGATGTGGGTGTAAAGATTCGCGGCAGGGAGATTCGCGTTCGAACGTTCGATGCAAACAACAACACGCTGGCAGATATCTCACGGTTCATTCCTGAACCCGCCTCGCTCAGCGTGCCTGAATCTGAACCAGATGATGAAGACGAGAGTGGCGGATTGATCGGCGGATTACTAAAAGACCTGTTTGGTTGGTAAACAATGGTGATGACGCGAACAGTTCGGCGTGGATTGACCATGGTCGAGTTGATGCTTGCCATGAGCATTACCGCAGTGATGGGAGTTGCTCTGACGGCCATGCTCAGTGCGATCTCAGCTGGTATGGATGCACGCCACGACACACGCACGCATCTGCTGCAGGCCAATGCCGCACAGATTCGCCTGGCTGCGTACATCAAGCCCAGCTTGGCCATTCTTGACAGCGATGGGTCCGATGTAGTGCTTTGGTTCGATGACTCTCGCCGTAGCGGGACAGTACATGCGACGGAGATTCGATGGCTTTTATACAACGAGGATGAAGGAACGATCATCATGTTTCGTGTGCAGTTCCCGAGCGATTGGACACTCAATCAGAAACTGGTCGCCGACCGGGAGTATGCACCATCGACTGATTGGATGGCGGTGTATCGGGAGTTTCGTCAGAACGAGTGGATCACTGGATTCGTCTTGGTGGATGGTTTGGACGATGTCGCGGTGAGTTTTGACCAGGCGCTTCCTCGTGACAGTCGGCATGTGACCTACAGGTTCGTGGCACGCGACTCGAATGTTCACTCGCTTGTCAGCGCCTCATTGCAGGTGCCCCGGGAGCCAGCGTAAGAAAGGCGGTGTCATGATCGTTGTCCAATCCACAACTCGACAGGTCAGCCAGTCGCCACAGCGCAAGGGCGTGGCCATGTTACTTGTGTTGATTAGTCTCATGACTGCGACCGTTCTCACCGCTGCATATCTCGCCAGCCGCGACAATTCTGCAGTAATCGGAGAGAATGTATCACATGCTGCATCCGCGCGTTGGGGGGCCGCTTCCGGTGTGGATATGGCACGCGCCATTCTGCAGACAGATTCCGATTGGCGAGTCGTGCATGCTAATGGCGCGCTGGTGACGGATTTTCCCTTGACCAGTTCCACATTAAACCTGTCCGTGCAGGACATCGAAACCAGTGCCCCGCCCGGAGCAGAGACGACCTACGTTCAAATGCTCGCGACGGCTTTCACCAATGATCTGGAACATGACGCGTCAGCAGTCATGATCGTGCCAGTGACGCATGTGGCGAACGTTGATCTTGCAGAATTCACCGCCTTTGCTATGGAAGACATACGCCTAAGTGGGCGTTCCCAAATTACACGTTGGCCACATTCCCCGTTGACGAAGCTGGGCTTACCACTTTTCATTGGTGTCAAGTCAACCAGTTCCGGTTCTGTGCGATTCGCGAGCAACACGCTGGCGATCGATACCACTGTCTGGATGCCTCCGGGATCCAATTCAAATGGAATCAGCAATTCGAGTGATCTTGAAGTCAACGCGCTGTTTATGCACGATGACATCGCATTTCCCGCCGCACCTGATCCGCCAGACGCAGACGTTTGGGTAGACGTCTCTCCGATGCCACTAACAGGTGGGACATACCGAATTGATGTGAACCTGAGGCACGACGCGCTCGAGGTCATCGGGCCAGTTACCGTGAATTTTGATGGTGGTATGATCAAGACTGAAGACGACTTGCGGATTCGAAACGGCGGTCAATTGCGCGTCAATGGCGATGCGGTGATCATTGTCCACGGTGAACTTGAGATTGATGCAACTTCATCCATCGAACTGGGGCCAAGTGGCAGTCTGCGAATGTTCGTCGGTGGCGATGTAAACATAGATGGATATCTCGGTGAACGAAATGGCCAGGCCAGCGGGCCGAACTCAGACGGCCTCGGCTACGCCAATGTCACGCGAATTCATCTGATGAGCATCGAATCAAGTGATGTGTTGGATTGGCGAATCAAGGGCGATGCGTTGGTGAAAGCGGTGATCTACGCGCCGCACGCCAGCGTTCGTTTGAGTAATAATGCACGGGTGTGCGGTCGTCTCGCTGTCGGAGAACTGCAACTCTCGAACAATGCAGTCATCTACTACGACCATGCCTTGGATCGCCAGACCGGCTACACCAATGCGTATAGCTTGATTTATGATGACGATGGTCGTGTGCGTTCGTCGTTCGGCTCACTAGAATCGCTCAACGATGAAGATCTCGCATCCCTGGCCTCCAGTCTGTCTATTCGAATTGATGCCGTCGGTGAATCCCACGGCGAGCGGCAAGATCCACCGCCGAACGATCTGATGAGTGCGACGCCGCGTCGCGTGCGTGTGACGACGAATGCCGTACTCACCGATAGTAGCGTCGCGATCTGGGAACAATAATGAAACCGCAGGCAACTGTTATGTCAAAAAGTGGGCGACAAAGTGCCGGCTTCACACTGATCGAAGTCCTCCTGGTGATCGCCATCTTCGCCATGCTTGCAGCGATCGTGATTCCAATGGGGCACGACGAACATCGCATGCGGCTTCGCGCAGGGATGGCCGTTTTGGCCTCCGATATTGAGTTGGCACAAGTGATGAGTGTTTCAGCACCGAAAGACCCGGTTGTGGTGCGATTCGACCCGGATACATCAAGCTATTGGTTGGCTCGACTGGATGATCCCGATGAGCCGTTGATGCGAGGCGAAACCAATGAGCCGTACCGTGTTGTGATGGGCCAAGGACGCGCAGCCGGTGCGATCGGTGTCGAGATGATAGTTGTTGGCCTACAGGACAATACGCTCCAGTTCAACGCCCACGGCGGATTGGCCGATTTGCACGCCAGTCCAAGAATTTCATTGCAGGTACAGGATGGCAGCAGTCGTGCTGGTATCACAGCGGAGATTGCCGGGACAACCGGACGCCTTATGGTTAGTGACATCGTGTCCGGCGGATCGGGTGGCGGACGCTAGCACTTCCAATCAGCGAAGTCCATATTCCTTGAGCTTGCGATACAGCGTTCGCTCACCAATGCCGAGCATGCTCGCCGCCTGCTCGCGGTTGCCTCCGGTCATTGCGAGCGTCTGGCGGATGGCCTCTTTCTCAAGCTTGTCCAGACCCACCCCTGCGAAGCTGCCGATACCGGATCCGTTTGACTCCGTTTCGCGCACTTCTTCAGGCACATGCCGCACATCAATGCTGCCCGATTCACCCCCGGTTCCGCCGCTCATCACAACCATCTTCTGCACGACATTGAGCAACTCGCGCACATTGCCCGGCCACGCGTACGCCACCAGGCGCATCATGGCTGGCTCGGTGATCGGCGGGATCGGTCGTTCCAGTTCGGTGGCAAATTTACCGAGTGCGTGATTGACCAGCTTGGGAATGTCCTCGCGACGCTCACGCAGCGGGGGGACGTGAATCTCCGTGCCCTTAATGCGAAAATACAAATCATCACGAAAGCTCCCGTCGGCAGTGAGCGACTTCATATCCCGGTTCGTCGCGCTGACGAAACGCACATCCGTCTTGCGCGGCTCGTTTGCGCCCAGTCGCACGACCTCGCCCGTTTCAAGCACACGCAACAGCTTCGACTGCATTGGCAGCGGCATGTCGCCAATCTCATCCAGAAACAGCGTCCCGCCATCCGCGTACTCGAATACACCCTCGCGGTCGCGGTCGGCTCCGGTGTATGCACCACGGACGTGGCCGAAGAGTTGATCCTCCAACAGCGTTTCGCTCTGACCGGCTGCGTTGAACGTGACATAACGCTTCTTGGCCCGCTTGGAGTGCTTATGGATGGCCGCAGCGATCAGTTCCTTGCCCGTGCCTGACTCGCCGGTGATAAGTACGGGAATGTTGCTCGGTGCGACCTGCCTGATCGTCGTGATAATCGCGCGGATGCCGGGCGAGTCGCCGATGATACCCTCAAAGCCGTAGGCCGAGTCGAGTTGGCCGCGCATCGTCGTGTTCTGGTGCC
>PWVT01000035.1 GCA_003562195.1 Phycisphaeraceae bacterium
ATGGCTTGGGGGGCACGTTCTACCACATGGTCACCGGCCGGTTGCCGTTTGAAGGGCGTAATCCATCTGCGGTCATGCACAAGCATCTTAAGTCGCCGCTTGTGCCACCGGATCATGTGAATCCGAAGCTTTCCGCAGGTTGCGCCCAGGTCATCGAGATGATGATGTCCAAATCGGTGGACGGTCGTTACCAGACTGCTGCCGACCTGCTGGAAGATCTGGACCTGATCAGTAAAGGTCAGCCGCCGCACTTTGCGCATCGAGGTCTGGCCGCATCGTTTACAGAATCGGAGATGAAGGTACCGAAGGCCACCGAGCCGACCGTGGTGCAGAAAGCTCCACAAAGCAGCAGCGGTGCGTTAAACATACCGCTCCTCATTGCCCTGGTCGCCAGTCTGCTTGGCAATGTGCTGCTTCTGATACTCTGGTTGGTGTTGTAAATCGTGTTTAGCTGGCGGACTTCTTGCTGCCTTCCGGCAACCGATCAAGTACTTGATCCACAAGGCCGTATTCCAACATTTCCGGCGCGGTCAGCCACTTGTTTCTCTCGCAGTCAGCGCTAATCTGATCTACATCCTGTCCAGTGGTTTCTGCGTAGATGCGATAGATGCTGTCGCGCATGCGGAGGATGTGTTTGGCTTCGATCTCAAGATCAGTCGCTTGGCCTTCCATCACTCCGGAGAGCAATGGCTGGTGCATCAGATTTTCAGCATTGGGGAGCGTGTAACGCTTGCCTTTAGTACCCGAGCAGGCGATCACGGATCCCATTGATGCTGCTTGGCCGATGATGTACGTCGCTACATTACAGGGAATGAAACGCATCGTATCCACGATACCCAAGCCCGCGGTAATGGACCCACCAGGAGAATTGATATAGAGACTCACATCGGCCTTGTCATCCTCATTGGCGAGGAACAAAAGCTGGGCCACGATGAGATTAGCCATTTCATCCATGACCGGGCCGCCGAGAAAGATGATGCGATCAGTCAGCAGGCGAGAGTAGATGTCATAGGCCCGCTCGCCTCGGCCGGTTTTTTCAATAACGATGGGAACCAGTGTGGACATGGCAGTTGGTGTCGTTTCTCAGCAGTCAGCTTCGATCGAGATTCTTCGCAAAGCCCGCAACGCACGCAGCGAGCGATGTATACGTTTACTTCTTTTCGTCTTTCTTCTTGTCGCTCGGCTTGAAGGCGTTGTCAACAAGGCCGTATGCCTTGGCTTCATCAGCAGTGAAGAATTTGTCGCGTTCGCCGTCAAGCGCGACCTGGTCGTAGCTCTGGCCAGTGTGTCGTGCCAGGATTTCATTAAGCATCTGCTTCGATTTGATGATCTGCTCGGCTTGGATCTGGATATCAGAGGTTTGGCCGGTTACGCCACCGTAGGGCTGGTGGATCATGACCTTGGCATGGGGCAGAATATGTCGCTTGCCCGCCTCGCCAGCAGCAAGTAGAACCGCCGCGCCGGAGTACGCGCGGCCGATGCAGAAGGTGGCCACCTCCGATGAGATGAACTGCATCGTGTCGTAAATTGCGAGCGTGTCATCAACGGACCCGCCGGGAGAATTGATATAGAAGTTGATGTCCTGACCGCGCTTCTGATCTTCCAGGTACAGCATCTGCATCATGATGCGAGCAGCAGAAGCGTGATGAATCTCACCGACGAGAAAGACAACCCGGTTTTCGAGCATCAGCTCGTCGAGCGTCATTTCACGGGTCCGCTGGTATGACGACGTCGCCGCCCTCGGTTCCAGCGAGTGCGATTCGGGCATGAGGTGGGGAAAGTTGAGCGGGCCGCTTTGTGGTTCCATGGAATCTGCAATCCTTGCTGATATGGCTCGGCTGTTTGACGAGCATCATAGGCCGATAGGGCCTATCGGCAAGAACAGCCGTACAGTCCAATACTCATCTTGTGAGAAAAATTTGTGGGAATCAATCAACCAATCGGCATTTCATGGGCGGCACAGAGAAATTCTTCCAAATAGCGATCAATGAATAAATCCACACCTGATGCAGTCGCCGATGCATCAACGCCCCAAATACACACTTTGAGATCGATCAATTCCTGATCGAGTTGCACTCGTAACGCCTGATCGATGATCAATGCTTCCGGCAGACGATTTGCAAAAAACGCTGATGCCGCGTTCACGCCGGGTTCACCAATGGCGATGGTGGGCAGATCGTGCAACTCCTGGTTGTTGAGATACCAAAGATCGCTGCAAACCAATGCGTCTCTACGAAACGGCAGATCGTCGGCGGCTTGCTTCCGATTCTGCCATGTGACCACAGCATCGCGTAATCGATAGGCAAGCGGTCGGTCATCGCGCTCCGCCTTCAGGTGAGCACCGGTCAGAATCAGTAGCAGATTGTCACTGTGGATTTCTACCATAATGAGCATGCTACCGAATCGCTGATAGCTGGGGGGCAGGCCCTGCTGTGGGGCCGGTTGGGCACGGGTTGAAGGTCGATATGTAGGGTGCTTACAACGCTGCGAGGCGTTGTGCGGTGTCGTGTTCAATGAGTTGGTCAATCATCGGCTGCATGTCGCCCGCCATGACCTCGCCCAGATTGAACGATTCGCCAATGCGGTGATCGACGACAATGTTTTCCTTGTAGCGATAGGTGCGGATCTTTTCCGCGCGCTCGCCGGTGCCGATCATGGTGCTTCTGGCCTCCGCGCGTTGCGATTCCGCTTCTCGCTGCTGCTGTTCATACAAGCGGGCCCGTAGCAGTTGCCATGCCTTTTCACGGTTCTGTGTCTGGCTTTTCGTTTCTTGCATGCGAACTTCGATTCCGGACGGCACATGGATCAAATGGACCGCAGTAGCCACCTTATTGACATTCTGCCCACCTGGCCCTTGTGCGGTCGTGATGCTCTCCTTTACGTCGCTTTCATTGAGATCGATTTCAACCGCCTCAGGCTCTGGCAGCACTGCAACGGTTGCGGTGGACGTGTGGACGCGCCCCTGCGCTTCTGTTGCTGGGACGCGTTTTACCTGATGATTTCCGCCTTCATAACCGAGTTGAGCCCAGACTCCATTGCCCGAGATAGCCACGATCGCCTGCTTGAAGCCGCCCATTTCACCTGCCGACATTTGCATCGGATCAAACGACCATTTCTTCGCCGCAGCGAATTTCTCATACATGTTCAGCAGATCGCCGGCCCAAATGGCAGCTTCTGCCCCACCAACGCCTGCACGAATCTCCAAAATGACCGATCCCACGGCCTGCTCGTCAGCTGTGACCAGTCTCTTCTGAATGGACTGAATCAGTGTGTCCGCGCGATATTGCAAAACCGGGAGTTCTTCTCGTGCAAGTTTGACCAGTTCCGCATCTGACTGCTCATCAATCAGCTCGCGCATTTCATGCACCTGCGCATCAATTTCACAGTATGCCGCAAAGTCTTTGATCAATGGCTCAAGTGCTGCTCGCTTGATTGAAATCGCACGGACCTTACGGTGGTCGGCCAAAACGTCCGGTGCCATCAGTTGCTCGCCGTAGAGCGCGTACTGCTCACTCAATTCATTGAGCTTTCGAAGAATGTTCTGGGAGATCTGCGTCATAGTCAATGATCTACGTGAATCTTGACCGAACATCGTAGAGTGAACAGTGCTGTTCGTCGCGTAGCACTGCGTAGGGCCAGCATGGGCACTATCCTTGTTCCATGCTTCGCACTATGCGAACCCACCTTCGACGTATTCGTTACTACTCCGCGGCTCGTGACTCATCGCCATGGACTCGCGCCATGGATATCGCATTCATCACAACATTGATTCTCGCTGTACCGGTGGCGTTGCTGGCCAACATGGTCGCCGAGCGGGCCACCCTGGTTGCGGAGTATCACGGTCGTATGGTGACCAAGGATGATGGCACACTCTCCGCCTTTCTGGTGGACCCCGAGCATAGTGGTGCCGGATGGGCCCAGCCGAATCCGTATGGCGAGTTCACGCTGCGCGTGAAGCACAGCGAGGTAGGATTTCCACTGACAGCCCAGCGTCGTTTATTGCCGATCCGAGCTGATATCAACGTGTTTGTTCACCCCAACCGCACAACCGCCCACGCCATGGCCGAAGGCGAGCCCGAACGCGTCGCAATCGCGGACTACCTTGTCCAAAGAGGCGACGCGCAACTCTTGCAGGCATGGGAAGGTGGAAGCCAAGAACGTCAGCGAACGTGGCTGGCCGTCGTCATGAACATCTTGCTCTGGTGGGTCGCGCTGTATGTTGCTGCGAGTGTTGTCATTGGTGCAGCACGCATTGTCTGGGCTTTCATGATTCGTCGAAAACGAGTCCGTGACACGAAGTACAAACAAATGGGACGGTGCGTGAGCTGTGGATATGATCTGCGCGGGCTAGAGTTTACCGCCCGTTGTCCAGAATGTGGGGCCTTAGTCTAGGATTGCATTATGGCAAATCGTTTCGTGCTGATTTTTGCAGCGGTCGCAGTGACCACTGGTGTGGGTCTCGTCTTCTATTGGAGTGCATCGAGTGAGCGAGGTCACGATGACGCCGAGAACGTTGAAGAAGCGTCAGTGGCCGGAGTTCCTGATACCGAATCACCAGCGGAGCAGCACCGGCGAGGTTTCACAACTGAGCGCCTGCTTGAGATGGCAGCGGATGATGATGACATGCGAACGGCACTGCACCTTGCTGCCGAGTTTGGTGAGTATGAAATCGCATCAGAATTGCTCGATTCAGAGGAGGACATAGATGCCCGCGATGGCTCCGGTATGACTCCGTTGATGCGTGCTGCCTGGCGCGGGCATGAAGGCACCATGCAATTGCTGATTGATCGCGGCGCGGATGTTCATGCCCAAACTGAGACGGGCTGGACGGCTTTGCTCTCGGCGGCTCGCGGTGGCGAAGTGCGTGCAATTCAGTTGCTGGTCGAACAGGGGGTTGAACTGGAAACGACGTATGCAGATGGCTCAACAGCATTGCTTATCGCATCTGCATTCGGATCGGTTGATGCCGTCCGTGCCTTGATCGAAGCCGGGGCAAAAGTGGATCATGTGGACCTGGGCGGCCGTACGGCATTGCTTCAGGCGGTGTTGCGTCATGACGAACGGAAAGTGGCAGTGCTGCTCGAAGCTGGCAGTGACACCGAAGTGCGTACGCAATTGACACTTACGCCGCTGATGCTCGCCGGCATGTACGGTCTCGATAGCATTGCCGCCCGGTTGATTGACGCATCGGCTGATGTCCATGCGACTGATCGCAACGGCTACACCCCGCTGTTGTGGGCTGTACGGTACGGCGATGTTAAGACGATGCGCGTGCTGATCGATGCAGGATCAGATGTGAATCACGCTGCTGATGATGGTGAAACCGGCCTGATGCTGGCCACCTCCGTCGATGCTGCTGAGAAGGTGCAGGTATTGAGCAGTGTCGGTGCTGATGTCAATAGCCGAGATGTTGACGGTGCGACCGTGCTGATGTGGGCGGCTGGCTTGGCAAGCCCTGAAGTCGTGGAGATACTGCTTAACGCAGGTGCAGATCCGGAGTTGAGTAATGACAACGGTGTGACCGCGCAGGATCTGGCATCACGGCGCACAGATGCCGACGGTGTCACCATCCTCGGCCTGCTCAATCGCGAACAACGAAATTGAAGTAATCCGGTCGGATGGAACCACAATGCGTCCATTGCAGGTATCATCCGCGCCACCTGCAAGAAACTTCACACATTCTGTGCGCCATGACAATGTTTTCTGAATGAACGCTCGCTTAGACAAGACAACGTCTCCGCAATCGCTCACACGGCGGCAGGGCGACAAGGCGCACTCGCCCGCGTGGTTGCACGGTCTGTATGCGGTGATGTGTCTCTACTTGTTTCTCTCGGCCATCAACATCATGGGGGCCGGCCTCGGCACGTTTGGCCGCGCGAGTGACTGGATGGAACGGGTGTTCGCGCACGGGGAAAACCCATTCATCGCACTTCTTGGCGCAGTTCTTGTCACCGTCATGGTGCAAAGTTCATCGTTCACGACTGCATTGATCATTACACTGGTGGCCTCCAACCAACTCGGGCTGCACGCAGCGGTGTACGCCATTATGGGTGCGAACATAGGCACTGCCGTAACCGGCGTGATCGTCGCTCTGGGAAGCATTCACATTCGGCGACAATTTCGACGGGCGTTTACCGCGGCGTTGCTACACGATTTTTTCAACCTACTGACTGTTGCCGTGCTGTTTCCGTTGGAATGGATTTCATCTATGTTCGACGAGCAGGGCCGTGGGCTGCTGATGCGTTGGGCGATGTGGCTGGCAGATTTGATGGGTATGGAAGCGGAGGTCAATCCGCGCAACCCGATCAAGATTATCACCAAGCCGATGGTTGACTCGTTTATGTGGGCAGGGGACCTGGTTACCAGAAACGATGTCGTGCACGGCATTACTGTTGCCATTGCTGGACTGTTGCTGATGTTCATTGCGTTGGTGTTCATGGTCAAGAACCTCAGGGGGGCGTTGGTTCGACGGCTGGAAGGGCTATTCCGCAGTGTGCTGTTTCGGAACGATCTCACGTCCTATGTCGTTGGTGCCGTCAGCACCGTACTGGTGCAGGCCAGCACAATCACCACGGCGATAATTGTTCCATTAGCCGGCGCGGGCATCGTTCCGCTCAAGCGAGTGTTCGCCTTCATGCTTGGAGCGAATCTCGGAACCACGGTCACTGGAGTCATCGCAGCCACAGCTCACCCGGTTGCGGCTGCAGTGACCGTCGCACTGTTTCATGTGACGTTCAATCTGGTTGGCACTGCGATTTGGTACCCGCTGCAGCGAGTTCCCGTCAGTGCGGCCCGCTGGTACGGCCGGTTGGCATCCAAGTCCAAGCGATACGCGTTTCTGTTCCTTTTCCTCGTATTTTTGATTATCCCGCTCGTCGGGGTGGTCTTGACTGAAATCTTCATCATGTGAGCGTTGCAGCTTGAGAAGTCTTGCTGATCGTGGCGGGAGTATGATG
>PWVT01000043.1 GCA_003562195.1 Phycisphaeraceae bacterium
ACCCAACGCCGCGCCTTCTACCGAATTGACCAGGCGGGCAACTTTAGCATCGTCTTTCAGGATGGCGACACTGTTGCCGACAACATCGTGCTACGCAACAACGGCGGCGTGGGCTTCGGTTATCACCTCTCCCAGGACGGCCAGCAGCATATTCACCGCCTGCAGGAAGTCGGCGCATCGCCGTTCAACTTCATCTATGTCAACGATGAAGCCGTCGCCTACCAAGGTGATCCAGTCGGCGACGGCTCAACGTGGAACAGCTTTGGCTCAGTGCGCATCAACAACGCGGGGAACTATGTCTTTTCCGGCACCACGAGCGGTAGCCCAACCGGGACGACCAACTACATCGCCTACAACGGCGAGGTCGTGCTTCGTGGTGGTGATGAAGTCGCTGACTTCACCATTCCCAACGGCGCGACGTTCCGCGACATTGGCCTGAACAACCTCGGTAAGGCCGTGCATGTATGGAACTGGGGCACCTTTTCCAACCCGGCGCGTGGCCTGTTCTACGGCGATGCGGACGATCTGGCCAACTCCATGTTGATCCTGCAGGTTGGCGACGAGATCGACACCACCGGCAACGGCGAAGCGGATCACACCATCGCCCAGATCGAGGCGGCAAACATTGCTGGCCCGACGATCAACCTGTCGGATGATCCGTTCGTGTATGTCCGCGTGTCATTGCTTCGTGCGGATGACCCTGATGATTTCGTTGCGATCGTGCGCATTGCGCTGCCAATGGATGATCCGGAGTGTGTCGGCGATCTCAACGGCGACAACGTCGTGGATGTGTCTGACCTTCTCATTCTTCTCAGCGATTGGGGTCCTTGCCGAGACAATGATGATTGTGCAGGTGATCTCAACGATGATGGAACCGTCGATGTTTCCGACTTGCTGATCCTGCTGGGGAACTGGGGCGCGTGTGACTGATCACTCCCGCTCGGGGCTTCTTGTGAAGCCCCGAGCGGATTTTTGGTAGTGGATCAGTTTGAAAGTGGAACAGGCCTCTGGCCTGTTCAGACCATGTACAGGCGGGTCGCCTGTGCCACCTCTACTCAAACTGACCCACTACCGGATTTTTGGGGAAAGTGGAAAATTAATTTCCCCCTATAGAATGGGCGCTTCAGCGTCATGATGGTTCGTTTGCGCGCGCCACAGTTGCCGCGCATCCATATATAGAGGGCCGATGGTTTTGACCAAGCACCAACCCGCACCGTGCGCTGGCGACAGAGATCGGCGTACTCAATTCCGCCTGGAATTCACTGCTCTACTGATGGAGGTTCTACGCAATCGCGGTCCGAACGTCTGGCCCGCCCGTTTTTTGCAAATCCGGCCCGAAATGATGCTGTGGTCATTCCGTATAATCTGCCGCGAGAATCAATCATGAAAGCAAACGGCAATCACACAATCGACCTGCATGATGTGAAGAAAGTCTATCGAGGCAAGATTCATGCACTGCGCGGCATCGAGATGCAGGTGCATCGTGGTGAGATTTTTGGCTTGCTCGGCCCCAATGGTGCAGGTAAGTCCACGCTGGTGAAGATCATGATGACCGTCGTGCGACCGACTACCGTCAAGGGCACCATGCTCGGCAGGCCGATCGGCCACAAACCGACGCTCGAACAGGTTGGCTACTTGCCCGAACATCACCGCATGCCGCAGTATCTCACCGGCCGGCAGGTGCTGCACTTTTATGGAGCGCTTGCCAAAGTTCGCCGTGCTCAGCGTAATCGCCGGTGCGATGAATTGCTTGATACCGTCGGGATGAGCGAGTGGGCGAACAAGAAAATTTCTTCGTACTCCAAGGGCATGCTCCAACGCGTGGGCCTGGCGCAGGCCCTGATGAACGATCCTGAACTGGTCGTACTGGATGAACCAACCGACGGCGTGGATCCCGTCGGTCGCCGCGACATCCGCGATGTGCTGGTCAAACTCAAGGATCAGGGCAAGACGGTGTTTCTCAATAGCCACCTGTTGAGCGAACTGGAAATGGTCTGCGACCGCGTGGCGATTCTGGTGCAGGGTCGTGTATCACAGTTCGGTACCATTGACGATCTCACCCGTGAAAGTCGCCGCTATGAAGTGGTCATTGATGGCTTGCTGCCTGATGGAGTGCTTGGGTCATTCGAGAATGCACGCAGTGAATCGTTGCCAAACGGTACGACTCAGGTTGTATTGCCGGGTACAGAAGCGAGCGATGTGCAACCGCTGCTGGATACGCTTCGCCAGCAGAAACTGACGATTGTGTCCGTCCGACCCATGCGAGAATCGCTGGAGGACTTATTCATGCGAGCGGTCATGGACCCGACCACCGGCAAGGCATTAGGCGTCGGCGCAGCCAGCAATGGAACCAGTGCAAAAGGGGCATCAGCATGACACAAACTGCAGCAATCTTTCTTGATGCCTATCGCGAACTGAATGCTCGCAAGCTGTTCTGGATCACCATGATCCTTTCTGGACTGGTGGTTGCGGCCTTTGCACTCATCGGCATCAACGAGCAGGGCCTGCGGGTCATTGTGTGGGATGTACCCTTCCCGTTGACCACCGAGTTGATGTCGGAAACGACGTTCTACAAGACCATGTTCGTCAGTTTCGGCATCGGATTCTGGCTGACGTGGATCGCCGCGGTCCTTGCACTGGTATCCACCGCATCGATCATCCCGGATTTCATCAGTGGCGGCGCGATCGACATGACGCTGTCCAAGCCCATCGGTCGTATGCGGTTGTTTCTGACCAAGTACCTCACCGGCCTGTTGTTCGTGGGCTTACAGGTGACCGTCTTCTGCGTGGCATCGTTTCTGGTGATCGGCTTCCGTGGTGGTGCATGGGAGCCGGGGCTGTTTCTTGCCGTGCCGGTGGTCGTGCTGTTTTTCAGCTACCTCTTTTGCGTGTGTGTTTTGCTGGGTTTGCTGACGCGATCAACAATTGCCTCGCTGATGCTAACGTTGCTGTTCTGGTTTCTCATCTTCGCGCTGCACACCACGGAAGGTACGTTGTTGATGGTGAAGTTCACCCAGCAGCAACAGTTGGAAAACCAGGTCAGTTCGCTGAAACACGATCGGGAGATACTGGCTGCAATGCACGAGGGCGATTCAAGTCAGGAGAACATCGCCCGTCACGAAACGCGTATCGCAGAACGTGAGCAGGATATCCAGCGGGCTGAAACCGTCAAAGGGCGACTCGACACTGCCCATCGAATCACCATGGTGGTCAAAACTGCATTGCCCAAGACATCAGAGACCGTCAATCTGCTGGAACGCTGGCTGGTCGATGCTGCGGATCTGGAACCGCATGATGAAATGGACGACGAGTTCGCCGCCTATGAAGCGGATCCCATGGAAACCGCAGCGCAACAATTGACCGATGAGATCCGTGACCGCTCGGTATGGTGGATCATCGGCACGTCCATGCTGTTTCAAGTGTTTGTGCTTGGCCTCGCGTCCTGGATTTTCATTCGCCGCGACTTTTAGTGCCGGGGGGCTTGCAGTGCAGCGTGACCAGTTATTGCTGGGACATTTCGATGCCACGGTCGCGCGCAGCAAGCATCGCCTCGGCGATGATCTGCGGCAACTCGCGCTCGAACATCACCTCCAGCGCCGCAGCCGTGGTGCCGTTCGGACTCGTGACCGCCTGACGCAAATCGCTGGCGGACTGGCTGGACGCTTCCAACAGCTTCGCTGCGCCGATCACCGTTTGCTCCGCCAACGCACGAGCATCGGCTTTGGACAACCCTAGTTGCTGGCCGGCCTGCTGCATCGCCTCGGAAAGCAGAAACACATACGCCGGCCCCGACCCGCTCAATGCCGTCACCGCATGCATCAGCGGCTCTTTCACACTGATGCACATGCCGATGCTTTCAAACAACGCGCGGGCCAATTCGTCATCACCTACCTCTGCGCCGGCTCCGAGGGCGATTCCTGCAGCACCAGCGCCGATCTGACACGGCGTGTTGGGCATCACCCGCACCACCCGCGCGTGCCTTCCAAGCGCGTGGCGGATCGCGTCGCTTTCAAGGCCGGCCATGATCGAAATCACGACGGTGGGCTTGGCAAGCTCGCCGATCAATGCTGCAATTTCACGGAACGCCTGTGGTTTGACCGCCAGCATCATCTGGTCACACGCAGCGGCAGTTATAATGTCCTCAGTAACCGTACATCCGAGGGCGGCGATCCCCCTGCGCCGCGCCGCATCACGCTCGACCACCACCACCTGCTGCGGCGAAAGCGCCCCGCGATCAATCGCTCCGCGCAGGATGGCCCCACCCATGTTACCGCATCCGATGATGCCAAGCGTCGTCACGTTGCTGTCCATGGGTATCAGTCTATCGCGTATGTTGGGCGATGGTTTCTCGTATCAACGCCGCAAGATCGCTACAATCACGCCACGGTTCTTTCACGAGCATACTGATGGCAAAATCCAACGGATATACCGGCAGCTACACCCTCCCGTTTGAACAGGCGGCGGTCGAACTCGAGAAACAGATTGAATCCCTGCAAGCGCGTGAGGACGCAGCGGAGTATGCTGACGAGGTATCGTCGCTGCAGTCGAATCGTGACAGCATGCTGACCAAGCTCTACCGGAACCTCAGCCCGTGGGACACGGTCCGCGTCGCCCGTCACCCTGCCCGGCCCCAGACCGCAGATTACATTCAGATGATGTGTCGCGACTTCCGTGAACTGCACGGTGACCGCCACTTCGGGGACGACCCGGCCATCATCACCGGTTTCGGCCGCATTGGTTCGCACAAGGTGCTCGTTGTCGGCCACCAAAAGGGCAAATCCACACAGGAGAAGATCGCCTGCCACTTCGGGTGTGCTCATCCCGAGGGATATCGAAAAGCCCTGCTCAAAATGAAGCTGGCGGAAAAGTTCAACCTGCCCATCGTGACCTTTATTGATACCCCTGGCGCATACCCCGGCCTCAAGGCCGAAGAGCGCGGCCAAGCCGAGGCAATCGCGGTCAACCTTCGCGAGATGAGTCGGCTGAAGACGCCGATCGTCTGCGTTGTCATTGGTGAAGGCGGATCCGGAGGTGCACTGGGCATCGGTGTGGGAGACCGCGTGGCCATGATGGAGCACGCGTGGTACTCAGTGATCAGCCCGGAGGGCTGCGCTGCCATCCTCTGGAAGGCCGCAAACGATGAAACGAACAATGCTGCTGCGGACGCACTGGCGTTGACTGCCAGGGACAATATGAAGAACGGCTTGATTGACGAAGTCATCCACGAGCCGTTGGGCGGCGCCCATCGTGACCCTGAAGCGGCGGCGTTGAGTCTGCAAAAATGGATTGTGGATCGCCTTCGGGAACTCAAGCGATTCAAACCGCAGACGCTGGTCAACCGTCGCTATGAAAAGTTCAGGCAGATCGGTGCGATCGCTGGCTGAGGCAACCACGGCGGTACTCGTACAGTTTGAAAGTGGAACAGGCCTCTGGCCTGTTGATACGTTCCTCAGGCGGGACGCCTGTGCCACAGGATTCAAACTATACCAGTACGACGACGGCTGACAGCCGATGGCATCGTTGACCGTCAATACCGACGGACCTACCATAGCCGAACTTCGGCCCGTGAGGCATGTTTGGATGCTGTTCGCTCGCTGGTAAATGGCCGAAACACCTACTTCGCGGTGAGGGTTACAACTGTGGCCAAGGCCAAGACAAGCACAGCAACGTCAAAGAAGAAAAAAAAGACGACACGCAGTGCTGCGCCAACCCCCCGCCGCTCCGCAAAGAAGTCATCCGCAAAAAAATCCACTGCTCGCAAGAAAGCCACTGGCACGCAAGCCAGGAAGAAGAGGAAGATGACCAAGAAAAAGACCGCCTCACAAAAGAAGGCCACCAGCCGGTCAAAGAAGAAGACGACCAAGAAGGCGGCTTCGAAGACTTCCCGTAAGAAGACCACGAAGAAGACTGCCAAAAAGAAATCCGCAAAGAAGAAGGCGACCAAGAAGCGGACCGCCAAAAAGAATACGGTCAAGAAGAAGACCTCCAAATCAACCGTCAAAGGGACCGGCAAGTCATCGACCAAGAAAAAGAAAAAGACCAAGTCGACGAAAAAGAAGTCCGCCAAGTCAGGTCCTACGGCAAAGGGCGCATCCGGTGATGCTGGCTCTGCTGCCGAAGCGACGCCGAAGAAGAAAAAACGCCAGTCCAAGAAGAGGTCGGACTCACGTCGCCGCGGTCGATCCGTTTCCGAGGTCGCAAGCAGTGAATCGCCAGATGAGCAAGGATACGTCTTTATCAACGGTCGTCGGGTACGCATGATTTCCACGGCCGGCAAGACATTTCCGCCGAGAACGAAGGTGCCGATCGTCGAAGAAAAGCCCGTTGAAGAAAAGCCCGTCAAGCTACTCAAAACCAAATTGACCAAGAAGCAATTGAACCACTACCGCGGCCTGCTCTTGATCAAGCGTGCTGAATTGGTTGGCGACCTCTCCGCCATGGAAGCTGCGGCTTTGCGTTCCAGCGGTGGCGAGCTGTCGCACATGCCTATTCACATGGCAGACATCGGCAGTGACACGTATGACCAGGATTTCACCCTCGGATTGGCCGAGAACGAACGCCAACATTTGCGTGAGATTGATGAAGCACTGCAACGGATCGAAGACCGCACCTATGGCGTGTGCCAAATGACCGGCAAGGACATTCCCAAAGCGCGTCTGGAAGCGAAGCCCTGGGCCAAGTACACCATCGAAGCTGCTCGTATCGTCGAGAGCCAGATGCCACGATGACCGACGGATCAGATACCCCCACGACGTCCGCTGCTCCTGCCCGTTCGAACGACGCGCGCCCGGCATACCGTTCTCCACTGGCGTGGACACTCCTGCTTGGTGTGCTCATTGTCGGATTGGCCTTGGATATCAGCACCAAGTATTGGAGCTTCGCAACAGTCGCGGACGTGCCGGTCGAGTTGGATCGCGACACACTCCTCGCTGACCGCACATACAACCCCATCCCT
>PWVT01000034.1 GCA_003562195.1 Phycisphaeraceae bacterium
AAATGTCGTTGTGATCGTCCGCATCAAGATTGTCCAGGATGTACACGGAGCCATCCGCATCCCACAGGCAGACCACCATGCGACCATCAGAGAGGAAGTCGATGCCACCGATGCGCGGCTCAAACCAGTCCGGCCGGGCCTGCGTGAGATCGTAACTCGGATGCACACCGTCCAGCGGCATGCCATCGCCGGGCGTGCCGCGTTGCAATGGACGAATGATCTGTTTTGTCCCCGGCGAGGTCACGCGCACTTCACCTTTGGGCACGCTCAGCGCGTCTGTCGGGACGAGGACAAACTCCGATTTGCCCGGTGGTTGCCAATACAGCGACAGGCGCATATCCACTGTGTTTTCAAAGTGATGCACCAACAGTTCATGTTCACCTGCGTCAAGTGTGATCGAGCCGTCTTTCGGTATCGCACCGTGCAGGCCGTCGTGGTCAATGACCAGTTCGCCGTTAATCCAGAGCTTGGAGCCGTCATCGCTGATGAGGCGAAAGTCATATTCGCCTGGCTTATCAATCGTGAGATAGCCGCTGGCGATCGTGATGAAATAGTCCTGAAGTGGGG
The DNA here is from genome assembly GCA_003562195.1 of Phycisphaeraceae bacterium. Taxonomy (GTDB): domain Bacteria; phylum Planctomycetota; class Phycisphaerae; order Phycisphaerales; family SM1A02; genus PWVT01. The sequence continues at coordinate 568 of PWVT01000034.1, forward strand.
CGAAATCGCCTCGGTTGCCGTGCATGTCAAGCATGGGGACGACCATGTTCACATTGGGCGTCTGACCGGGCACAAGATCATGGATGCGATGCATTGGTTCGCCGATGTCATACAGACGTACAGCAATACCCGGCTCTCGAGGCGGGGTGTCGGCATATGCAATACCGGCACACAGCAACAGCACTACGCTGATCGTGGCATAGTGTCGATGGAGAAATGCAAACGTTTTACTTTGGCTTTGGCAATCACTCATTGTCGTTTGCCTCCCCGGCTGTTTCATCGTGAAGAAAGTACATGCGAATGATGCGATCGTCAGACGCATCCATCAGGAACTCGAAATCGGGATCATCCAGCGGCACATCGGTGCGCTCGTGACGATCGGACCAGTCGTGCGTGATCGTTGAAAGTGCAGTTTGTTTCCCCTCAGCGATGGTCAGCCGTAGAGTGGATTCTCCTGCGGTGCCGAGCGGACCGTCGGTCTGACGGAATCTGCGTTCAATGCCGACGGGTTTGTCGTCGTCGAGGATGACTTCGACAGACTCTTCGTATCCGATGGTAAGACCTCGGTGTGTGATGGAATATCTGAGCCACACGGCGTTGTTCTCAAGGCGATAGCCGTGCCACCGTGTCGCAGCGGATCGAGTGTTTCCGTCGCGTTGATGTACCTGCCATGGCTCACCTTCGGGGCCGTAGAAAAATGCATTGCCATCACTGGTTGGTTGCGGACCGTGCACGGTCGTATACACCGCGCCGTCGAAGTTCACGCCGTCGGACCAGACTTTGTAAAGACTGCAGGTCTGCGCGTCGTACGCCACCCAAAGATCCTCGTGAAGGGCAATGACCACAATTCGCGGGTTTTTATCCAATACGCATCGAAAGACCCACGGGTCGCGCGGCCGCTCTGGTGCAGCCGCCATCATCATCAAGCCGACCATCACCGCCAGCACCGCCCCTACATAGCCCCGGCCTTGGCCGGGTTTGGCGTGTGTGCCGGCCAAAGCCGGCGCTATTTGTGTGTTGCTCATGGTTCCTCCGTTTGTGTCGGCTCGACCACGGGCACGCGGCCGCCAGGATAGAAAATCAACAAGGCCATCAGGCACACGACTGACGCCCACATGGGCACACTGAACAGGCGTGTGTAGTCAATGACATCATCCGTCGTCGCCCAATCCGCCAGCCCGGTCGCGACCTTGCTTCCAGCAATGATGCCCACGCCGATGATGACCATGTTGAACAAACTCTGCGCACTGGCCCGTACATCGCCGGTGGTCTGTTCATCAACAATCATAAACGCCACAAAGATGAAGCAGCCAAAGCACAAGCCATGCAGGGCAACACCCGCCATGAGCACGCCCACAGCCGGCACGCCGAGTGTCGCCTCGATGGTCTCAACATACGCAAACAGAAACATGCGCAGCGCATACGCAGCAATGCCGATGCCCAGCAGTGATTTACGAGACACTTTCGCAGCAAACAGCGGGATCAACGCCAGCACCGCGACTTCCGCCATCTGACCGATGGTCATCAATCCGCCGCCACCGACGCCGAAGATGCGATTGATCGACTGCACAAACTGCGCATCACTGGCTTGGAATGTGCCAAGAAATCCTGCGGTATGCACAAAGTAGAGCTGGTGGATCATGCTGATCGGCACCGCGATGATGAACAGTGTTAGCAGCGGGTTGCACTTGACTTCTCCCAATGCTTCCAATGAGGCGTTCGGTTTCTCGCCCTTGCTTGGTGGCGTTCTGGGCAGTGCAAAGCAATAGATGCCCATGATGATGCCGAGCAAACCGCTGAGTTTGAACGCATCACCCATGCCACTCACTGCATCGTCTGCGCCGTACTGTCGCAACAGCCATTGGCCGATACCGATGCCGACGACGATCCAGCCGACAGTGCCCCACACGCGCACCTTGCCGAACTGCTTGTCACGGTTGGGCAGATGGTGAAAGGAAATCGAGTTGGTCAATGACAACGTTGGTGCGTAAATCAGCGAATACACCAATGAGAACACCAGGAACATCCAGTAGCCATCGATCCACGCCAATTGCCACACGAGAATCCCGCCAATGATGTGGCTGATGCCCAGAATCTTCTCTGTCGCAATGTGACGATCTGCGATCTGGCCGGCGATAAACGGCGCGAGCAACGCACCGACAGCGCCAATGGCAAACATGTCGCCGATCTGTGATGGGGAAAACCCGCGATGGTCGTGCAGAAACGGCCAGAGCAGCGGCAGCCACGCGCCCCAGATGGCGTACTGCAGGAACATCATCAACGACAGTCGAGGCAACAGGGCAGTGGGCGTCAGTCGGGACATCAGTGCGCTCCAGGGAGAATGACGCGATGATACCGACTTGTCGTCGCAGCGCGTGCGATCACCCAGTCAGACCGTTACACTACGGTCATGCCACTTGATCGCAACCAAATCGCCAAGCGGGCCTCGCGCGAGCTGCGCGATGGCATGTATGTCAACCTCGGTATCGGCATGCCCACGCTGGTTGCCAATCACATCCCCGATGGCATGACCGTCTGGCTGCAGTCTGAAAACGGCCTGCTCGGGATGGGCCGCTTCCCCTATGAAGAGGAAGTTGATGCCGACATGATCAACGCCGGCAAGCAGACCGTCACCGGCGTGCCTGGCCACAGTTTCTTTTCGTCCGCAGACTCCTTCGGCATGATCCGCGGCGGGCACATCGACCTCGCCATCCTCGGCGCCATGGAGATCTCACAAGAAGGCGACATCGCCAACTGGATGATCCCCGGCAAGATGGTCAAAGGCATGGGCGGCGCGATGGACCTCGTCGCAGGCGTGAAGAAGGTCGTCGTCATGATGGAACATTGCAACAAGCGCGGCGAGCCGAAGATCATCCCCGCGTGCACACTGCCACTGACCGGCAAGCAGTGCATCGACATGATTATCACGGACCTGTGCGTGTTGAAGATGGACGCCGACAAACGGCGGTTTGTGTTGACCGAACTTGCTCCCGGTGTCACGGCCGGCGAAGTGCGCGAAAAGACGACGGCGGAGATTGTGATCGCCGACGACATCGGCGCGGTCGCAGTGTAACCATTTATCCCCCGGCAAATGGCCGGGGGGTTTCGCCGATAAACCCGGCCAAGGGCCGGGGACGCATATCGCGCATGGTGCGCGACTTCACCCCCAGTTGCTGAGGAGGATCAGCAGGTCGGAGACATCCACCGTGCCGTCTTCGTTAATGTCGCCGATGCACTCGCCGTCGGGCGGGCATGTGCCCCAGTTGCTCAGCAGGATGAGCAGGTCGCTGACATCCACCACGCCGTCGCAGTTCAGGTCGGTGATGTTGGTCGTCCTGACAAGCACATTCTTTAATCCAACCTCGATGCAAAATTTCAGCGAATCATCCAGGTCCGGCACAGTTATCTCGCTGAAAGATCCGTTGACCGTCCCTTCGGCCGAGATGATCGCGACCGTATCACCGGCCTGCGGCGCAAAGTCGCAATCAAGAACAACAGTCAATCCACCACCTTCTAGAATGACGTCACCACCAGCGAAAATTGCATCGTGATCAACGCAGGGCTCGAATCCCGCGATTTTCATAGTCAGTGTTGCACCTGACCCCACAGTTACATCACCATTGGCATTTATGCAGACGATGCTGTCAGGACAATCCTCCGAGTCGTCGCCACCCCAGCGCGCGATGCGGTTAACCGTCTGCCCGCGTGCCGTGGTGAACTCGCCGTCGACGAACAGGTCGCCGTTCCAAACCGTGAGGGCACGTACACTGACACCGTCCACCCCGGTCTGTCCGCCGGAGATGAAGGGATGCTCTTCCGACTCGCAGTCATTGTTTGCCACGGTGTTGCCATCAGCCGTGCTCATCAGAACCGCGATCACGAGGAATGTTGCGACATGTGGCGCACAAGTACGCTGCGAAATCGTCTTGAGCCCCGCTGCGACTGCTTCGGGGGGGTTGTTCATCGCGGTCATTGGTGTTCTCCTTTCCACAAATTAGTCGATGCGATCGATTTCACATCAGACTTCCGTTTCGCAAGGCGTGCAGTGTGTATCTGTGGTGGTGTGGACGACAAGTGCACTTGCCCCAGCGCCGCGGCACACAGTGAACTGTGTGCTCGACTTCTTCAACATATTTTCAACATGGCCCAATCCTCCCGAACGGGGTCGCGGGTGAGGTGAATATTTTATTTAAAGATACCCCGCGCGTGTGCGGCGCCTATCGCGAAATCGGCGGTTTGCATCCTTTGACGCGTTGCTCATTAGCCGCCACGCGGCCGTGTGGATGCGGGGGGCGTCGGGGCTGGTTTGGGCGTGGCGGGGAAAGAAGAGATGACTTCGGCACTTGCACGGTCGCGATTTCGTGGCATACTGGTGGCGTGAACACCGTGCAAACACTGAATACGGTGCTGCCGAGTTCCGTGCGGGTCGTGTGTCTTGCATTGACGGCGGTTTGGGATTCGCTGCTCTGTTCGTTGAGGTACCAGAGCATTGCGGGGGTGGCCAATTGCTGCTGTATATTCTTCTTTCGGACTTGTGACGGCGGTAGTGGTGATGCGGCGGTGGTCGACCGCGGTGTGGTATGTGGCCAAGATGTGCGAAGTGGCCCACCGATCAAGTTCGGTATTGCGCGTGTTTTTCCCAATTGCATGTTCAGTTAAAAGGAGTGATTGATGAGTTTTGCCACGATGACGTTGCCCGAGTTTGAACACGAGATGGCCACCACGCGCAAGGTGCTCGAGCGCGTGCCGGAGGACAAATTGGATTGGCGGCCGCATGAAAAGTCCAACACGATCGGCTGGAACGCGAATCACCTGGCGGAGATTCCCGGCTGGGCGAGCAATATTCTGACCGAGCCGTTTTTTGACATGAATCCGACGGACGATGATCCATACAAGACGCCGGAGCATGCATCACGTGCCGCGATTCTTGATCTGTTCGATGCAGGCGTGGCTGAGGGGCGGCAGGTGCTGGAGCGTTTCTCCGACGATGCGGTTCATGAGATGTGGCAGCTCAAGGACAATGGGGTTGTGCTGCTGGAGATGCCGCGTGCTGCAGCGTTTCGCACGTGGGTGATCAGTCACAGCATTCATCACCGCGCAATTTTGTCGGTGTATTACCGTTTGAACGATGTGGCGGTACCGGCGATCTACGGCCCATCGGCGGATGAGCAGTCGTAGCGTAGTGGAAGCGTGGTTGGCTTATCCCAGGCGATTGAACATGACGACGAGCACGATGCCCCACCAGCCGATGAGCGAGATGATGGCGGCGATGCCTGCGATGATCTGGAAGCGATTGACGCGCTCGACATCGCGATGCCATTCATCGGAGAGGTCTTCGAAACGCGGCGCGACGAAGAGATTCATCAGCACGCCGTTGATGAACACGATCAGCACGATTGCCATTTTGGCTAGAAAGACCGGGTTGTCCAGAACTTCCGGCTGGTCGAGCACCAGCCACAGGCCGGTGACGCTCAGCAGCAGCAGGCCGACCCAAACGACGAGCGAAAGGACATGGAGCAAGCGGGCCAGAAGCGGCGCGAGCCGTGGGCGAAAGTGCAACACGGAGAGCAGACTGTCGGTGACGGTCACGGCGCCGACGCTCATGATGGTGCCAGCCACATGGATGGTGCGCATCCAGAAGTCCAGGCGCGTCAATACCGACCACTCTTGCTCCATCAGTTTGATCCGAGAGATTGCTTGATTTTCATGCCGAGATGAATGAGAAAGCCAATGCTTGCCAAGGCAATGCACACAGCAAGAGCAATGATCGCGACGAGCATCGGGCGCAGGCCTGGCGCGGTCTCTGCAAGAAGAAGTGCGATGGCAGCGGGCCACAATTCACGCATCGTAATTGCCTCACAGTCAATTGTACTTCTCAACAGGATCGCACGATCACAACGCTTCTCAACGGTCAGGAATTTCGGGCGAAGCACGCATGCGCTGCGAGTTGCGCCGGTGATGACAGCCGATCAATTGCCCCAGGCAGCCAACAGCACAAGCAGATCACTCACATCGACGGTGCAGTTGCCATTGAGGTCAGCCGGGCAGTTGTCACAATCATCGCATTCACCCCACGCAGCAAGGAGAATGAGCAGATCCGACACATCGACCATGCCATCGCAGTTGAGATCTTCCGCAGGACACGTTTCGAAGGTGATGCGTGGGTTGTCCATGCCCAATTCCCACTGCTGGAAGATGAAAAACAACTCCGGATCGCCGTAGAAGAACTGAAGTTGCGAGACATCGGTAATCAACTCGTTCCAGTCCGGCTTTGGTGCATTTGGTCCAAAGGCAATGTATTGCCAGCCAGTGGGAAGGTCAGTGGCCTTAGAGGGAATGTCAAAGTCAAACGACTTCCAACCCTCGCCTTGGAGTGGCACGTTCTCACTCCCGATGAAATAAGCACCCCAATTATTGGAAAAATCATCAGGATTCCCGCCATCGTTAATCAGGATGACCGTCAGTGGACGGCCGTCAGCACTGAAATCCACATTGACCGTAATCAGATCAACACCGACATGGCTCACTTGTCGGTCCCTGTAGTCGCCAGTGAACTTGCTCTCAGCACCCATCGGCGTGGTGCGGGGCTGCGGGGCGAATGTGTCGAGACAGTTGAGTCCTTCGCAGGTGGAGTGCAGCCACCAGCCGGGGTTTCCGCCCTGTTGCTGATAAACCTCGATCGGTGGGATGCCGAATGTCCAGTTGCCTTCGTTGCTTGTCCGGTCGAATGTTTCCACGAAGGTCGTTTGGGCTGCAGCGGCACTGTACAGCACAGTCAGCATCAGTGTGCAGGCGAAGCAATACAAAAGGCGGCGTGTAGTCATGGCAAAATCTTCCTCCTCAAAACATGCAAGTTTCAATCTGTAGTGTCGCACAATCTATCGTCGTTGCAATCGGCTTTTTCCAGTTTTGTTTGCTGCCCGTGTTGAATCAGGTGAACTGCCGGGTAGTGCCGCAGCAGTTTCGCAGTGCGAGGCGAATCATCGATTCCGATCACGCTCAGCGCCGTCGCAAGACCATCAGCAATCGTCGCAGTGGGGGCGATCACCGTTACGGCTGTTTGGTCGTGCAGGCCGAGCGAAGGTTCTGTTGGGTCGTGAATGTGCGAGCGGCGAACGCCGTCGATCACAATGTGTTGGTAGTGATCGCCGGATGTTGAGATGGCTGCATTGGTCAAAGTCACTGTGATCGCTTCGCGTGTTCCATCGGCTGAAACAGCGATCGACCACCCACGTTGGCCAGGCGGGGGACAGCCCACAGCCATATCGCCGGAAAGGCCGATCAGGCAACGCGTGATGCCACGCTCGCGAAGCAGGGCCATCGCTTCATCGACAGCAAATCCCTTTCCAATGCCACCGAGATCAAGCATCATGCCCTCTGTCTCAAGCTTCGCTGTTCGGTTCGAGCCGTCAAGTGTGAGCATCCGCCACCCGACGAGTTGTGCTGCTTCAGCCAACGTAGATTCATCAGGAGTGGCGCCAGTGTCGCGGGCACGACGCCAAAGCTGTGTGAGCGGCCCAATGGTGATATCAAATGCACCATCACTGTGGTGTGCGATCTGCTGTGCGGCATCAAGCACGCGGTACAACTCGTCACTGATGCGGTGGGTCACACCGGGTTCGCTGGCTACCAGACGGGATAGCTCGCTGTTCGGCTGGAAGCTGCTCATGATGGCTTCAAGCTCGTGCATCCGACTGATCGCCTCTTCGGCGGCATTGCGAGCGATCGATTCATCCCGGGCATACAGCACGACCCGGGCGTCAGCCGCCATCACAATCGCGTTATACTCGAAGCGCTGCAGCGGATGAGCGCAGCCAACGGTACAAGCCAGGCAGCCGAGGAGAATGAAAGAAAATGCACGCATGGGTCAATCAGGTCAGCCGACGAACTCAACTCAGCATATCCACTGCCGCCGTGCTGAGTGTGTTGCCTTCGTGCGCAACACTGGACGATACAGTCGACCCAGCAACTCATCCTCAGCCGATCGTCTTAGATGTGCCCGGGACGGTGCACCAGCTTCGGATGATGCCGATTAAACATGACGGCCGCACGGTGTGGATCAGTGAAACGGAAATGACCTGGGACCTATACGACCTCTTCGTGTACGGTGATGAAGATGAGCCGATGGATGGCACAGATGCCATCACCCGTCCGACGCAACCCTACATTGCCATGGACCGTGGCTTCGGCCGCACCGGATACCCGGCCATTTCCATGTCGTTCAAAGCTGCGGAGCAGTTCTGCAACTGGATGTCCAAGCGAACTGGCAGAACCTTTCGGCTGCCAACAGTGGCCGAGTGGCGTGCTGCGTGTGTATGCCCGCGTGATGTTCCGCTTGACGATCGCGCGTGGCACGCAGAAAACGCGAATCGCACGACGCATCCAGTCGGCACCAAACAACCCAACTCCCACGGCCTGCACGACATGCTCGGGAATGTTGCCGAGTGGTGTGTCAATGAACACGGCAACGGCGTTGTGCTCGGCGGCTCATTCCGAACGCCGCCGAACGATCTCACTTGTGAGCATGAACAGCATGCAAGCCCAGCGTGGAACGCCAGTGACCCCCAGTTTCCGCCAAGTGAGTGGTGGTTGGCGGACGCACCATTTGTAGGGTTCCGCGTGGTGCTCGAAACTGAACCAAAGAAGACAAACCGCAATACGAGAACGCAATGAAAACTCCACGTAACGCATTCACCCGGCGACAGTTCGTCAAGACCACTGCAGCAAGTGCAGCCGTGTTGTCGCTGCCTGCATGGGCGACCGTCAGCGGCGAAGAACGCATCCGTGTGGGCCTCATCGGTTGTGGTGGGCGTGGTACTGGTGCTGCGGCGCAAGCGCTACAGGCGGACCCAGCGGTCGTGCTGACCGCGATGGGTGATGCGTTCACTGACAAGCTCGCATCCAGCCACGGCCGTCTTACTGAACATTTCAATGATCGCGTTGACGTGCCGGAAGAACGCCGATTTGTGGGGTTTGATGCCTATCAGCGTGTGATCAACAGCGGTGTGGATGTCGTACTGCTCACAGCACCATCACATTTCCGTCCGCCACATCTGGCTGCTGCGATTGACGCAGGCAAGCATGTCTTTTGTGAAAAGCCGATGGCGGTCGATGCGCCTGGTGTGCGATCCATCATCGCCTCGGCTGAAACGGCAAAACAGAAGAAGCTGTCACTTGTTTCAGGGTTCTGCTGGCGATACGGTTCGGCTGAACGAGCCACCTTCGGACGTGTGCTCGATGGCGCGATTGGTGATGTCACGACAGTGCATACGGCCTATCACGGTGGGCCGATTCAGCCACCGCGTCGCGACCCAGCATGGTCTGAAATGGAATGGCAACTGCGCAACTGGTGGCACTACAACTGGGTGTCGGGGGATCACATTGTCGAGCAGGCGTGCCACAGCATTGACAAACTCAATTGGGCTATGGGCGGCACGCCACCTGTGCGTGCTACAGCACTCGGCGGACGATCGGCCCGGCCGACTGAGAACTTTGGCAATGTGTTCGATAATTTCTCTGTCATTTTCGAGTACGCAAACGGTGCACGTTGCTTTCATTCGTGCAGGCAAATCGCGAACACGCCGTTCGACAACACGGATTACATCATCGGCACCAAAGGCCGCTGCTTCATCAATAGCTGGGCGCCGCAGCATGACATTATTGACAGCGATGGCAACATCACGTGGTCGTATGACGGGCCGCGTCCAAACATGTACCAAGTCGAACACGATGAACTGTTCGCGTCGATCCGCAACGGCTCACCAATCAACGATGGCAAGTGGATGGCGGTCAGCACGATGATGGCGATCCTCGGCCGCATGGCCGCCTATACCGGACAGGGCATTACGTGGGAACAGGCGATGCAGTCGAAAGAAGACCTCACGCCGGAGAAGTATGAATTCGGCGATCTGGAAACGGCACCGGTTCCGGTGCCTGGCCGAACACCGTTTGTCTAATGAGGAGCACGAGCATGGTCGATCTGACGCGACGTGAATTCAACGGCATGGCACTTGGCGTGCTCGGTGCAGGTATGGTTTCGCCGTCGCTTGCATTCAGTGATGACACAAAGCCACGTAATCTGCAGATGGCGGTCAAGCTGGAGATGGTGCATGGTGATGCGCCGCTATTGGAGAAGTTCAAGCTGCTCAAGCGCCTCGGATACGACGGTGTTGAGATCAGCAGCCCAAACGACTTGGACCCTGATGAAGTCATTGCTGCCCGCGATGAAACGGGGCTTGTTATTCACGGTACGGTGTGCTCGACGCATTGGCATCTGCCGCTTTCACATCCCGACCAGGCCACGCGCGACCGTGGCCGCGCCGGCATTGAGACCGCCATTGCAGATTGCAAGCGGTACGGTGGCGATACCGTGCTCGTCGTGCCCGGAGTGGTGAACAAGCAGATCAGCTATGCACAGTGTTACGAGCGATCTCAACGCGAACTGCGCAAGGTACTGCCGCATGCTGAGGATGCGGGTGTACGAATTGGTATGGAGAACGTCTGGAACAAGTTTCTCTTGAGTCCACTCGAGGCGGCTGGATATGTTGATGAACTGCAAAGCGATGCCGTCGGCTGGTACTTCGACGTGGGCAACATCGTCAACTACGGTTGGCCCGAGCATTGGATTGAAACGCTCGGTTCGCGCATCGTGAAGCTTGACATCAAGGAATACAGTCGCACCAAGCGCGATGAAGAGGGATTGTGGCGAGGTTTTTCAGTTGAACTGCTCGAAGGCGATTGCGATTGGCCGGCAGTCATGAAAGCACTGGATGCAGTGGGGTATCGCGGGTGGGCAACAGCTGAGATTCCCGGCGGTGGGGAGGATCGCTTGCGCGACATTGCGACTCGCATGCAGCGCATCTTTGCGATCTGACGCAAGCAGCATCGCTGCTTGTACAGGTCACCATTGTGTGCGTTCTTGGCGTACCATACGCCGGTGATGTCACCATCAAAGACCCGCACGTGCACGATTGCGATGATCGGCCAGCAGTTTATGGGCCGGGCCCACTCGAACGCCTGGAGCCAGACAGCGAAGTTCTTTAATGTGCCACTGCATCCCTCGCTGCATACCATCGCGGCCCGTGATGCGCAGTCGCTTCGCAAGTTTGCGGCACGTTGGGGTTGGGCGAACTGGACGGCCGATTGGCGGGACGTGGCGGCCGACGATACGATCGATCTTGTTGACATCGTGACGCCCAATGCAGTGCACGCGGAGCAGGCCATCTCGATGTTGCAAGCCGGTAAGCATGTTTCTTGCGAGAAGCCACTGGCGAGAACACTCGCGGAGGCCAAGGCGATGGCGGATGCCGCTACCGAAGCAGAATGCCGGACGTTCGTGTGGTTCAACTACCGTCGTTGCCCGGCCGTTGCGTTGGCACACAAGCTGGTGCGTGAGGGGCGACTGGGGAAAATTTTTCATATCCGCGCGAAGTACCTGCAAAGCTGGGGCGATGCGGATACGCCAATGAGCTGGCGCTTTGACAAATCGATGGCTGGCTCTGGTGCACACGGCGATCTCAACGCACATATTGTCGATATGGCGAGGTTCATTACCGGTGATGAAATCACAACCATTCACGGGGCGGTCGCGCCAACATTTGTCACCGAACGCATGGGCGACGACGGCATGCAAGCGAGTAATGTTGATGACGCAACGCTGTTCCTGGCATCATTTTCTGGTGGTGCAATCGCCAGTTTCGAAGCCACGCGGCTGGCCACCGGTAACCTCAATGCCAATACGATCGAGATCAATGGCCAGCGTGGTGCATTGCGGTTCAACTTCGAGAACATGAACGTGCTTGAGTTTTACGATGCTGATGATCAGCCGGTGACCGATGGATGGCGACGGATACTGTGCACGCGAGCCGAAGCACACCCTTACGTCGGGAACTGGTGGCCTGACGGGCACATCATCGGTTACGAGCACACCTTCACGAACATGGCAGTCGACATTCTCCGTGTGTTGGGCGGTGGCGATCCCGAAGTTCCCTTGCCGGACTTTGCTGACGCACTGCACACGCAGCGTGTGCTCGAGGCGGCCATGCTTTCAGCCGAGCAACAATGCGCCATCGCACTTGCGGACGTAACCTGAAACAGCGTCGCAGCCATCGAATTTCCAACTCCGAACACGCACACTTGCCCTATGCCACACCCCCTTACCCTCTTCACCGGCCAGTGGGCCGATCTTCCGCTCGAAACCATGTGCTCCAAGGCCGCATCGTTCGGCTATGACGGCTTGGAATTGGCCTGCTGGGGCGATCACTTTGATGTGCAGCGAGCGCTGACGTCCGATGCGTATCTCAATGACAAATGGGAAATGCTCGCTGATCACAAGCTCGATTGTTTTGCCATTAGCAACCATCTTGTCGGCCAAGCGGTGTGTGATCTGATAGATGAGCGGCACAAAGCAATCGTGCCGGAACATATCTGGGGTGATGGTGAACCTGAACAGGTGCGGCAGAGAGCGGCGCAGGCGATGATGGACACGGCACGAGCGGCGCGGAGGTTCTTGAGCGCAAAGCCATCGAGTCATCAAGGCAGTAGGCCATCAACCACGGCCGTCGTCAACGGTTTCTCGGGCAGCAGCATTTGGCATTTGGTGTACGCGTTTCCGCCGATCCTGCCGGGCACAATCACTGCGGGGTTTGAGGATTTTTCCAAGCGTTGGCTGCCCATCCTGGATGTGTTCAAGCAGGAGAACGTGCGCTTCGCGCTGGAAGTGCATCCAGCGGAAATCGCGTTCGATATCGCCAGTGCGCGACGCGCACTTGACGCCGTCAAAAATCATTCGTACTTCGGCTTCAACTATGATCCCTCGCACTTCGGCTATCAGGGTGTCGATTACATTGCTTTTATCCGTGAGTTCAGTGAGCGCATCGTTCATTGCCACATCAAAGACGCATGGTGGTCATCGCACCCCACAGCAGCAGGTGTCTTTGGCGGTCATACGGACTTCGGGGATCGTCAGCGGTACTGGGACTTCCGTTCGCCCGGTCGTGGTTGCATCGAGTTCGAGGCAGTGCTCCGTGAGCTGAATCATGTCGGTTATGCCGGCCCGCTGTCGGTCGAGTGGGAAGACCCGATGATGGACCGAGAGCATGGCGCAGCCGAGGCGGTGCAGTTTGTGCGCAAGCTGGACTTCGCACTGTCACAGCAGGCGTTTGACGCTGCGTTTTCGGAATAAGAAGACCGACAGGGTGGGCATGGGTGAAACGCACGAATCGGCAATCCGTACAATGGTTCCATGAGAACGCTGGCATTCCCATCGTGCGCTGCTGTGGCGGCGCTATCGCTTTCACCGTCGCTTGTCCTCGCGGCGGACTCATCGCTTGATGAGCGGCTGGAACTGCTCGCTGAACGGCTGGAGCAGCAGCGCGAGGCAATGAACATACCCGGCATGGCGATTGCGATCGTCAAGGATGACAAAGTCATCATGGCGCGCGGATTCGGCAAGCGCGATCTTGAAAACGACTTGCCCGCCGATGAGCACACGATGTTCGCCATCGGCTCTTCGACCAAGGCGCTCACCGCTGCGCTGCTCGCGATGCTTGCGGATGAAGGCAAACTCGACTGGGATGATCCGATTGCAAAGCACCTGCCGGGGTTCACGCTGCATGATGCGGACATTGCCAGCCAGGTAACGGTGCGGGATACGCTGAGCCATCGCACGGGGCTGAACCGCACTGATTTGCTGTGGATCAACGGCCGCGCCTCGCGCGCGGAGATCCTGGAAGCCATCAGCGGGGCTGAGTTGTATTCACCGTTTCGTGAGCAATGGCATTACAACAACATCATGTTCCTCGCAGCCGGCGAAGCATCCGCACGTGTCGCAGGGACGGACTGGGATTCGCTGGTGGCCGAGCGTCTGATCGAACCGCTGGGCATGGTGGAAACCAACTCGACCTACGCCGCTGCCCAGCGCCACGAGAAGCTCTCCAAGGGCTACCGGTGGAACGAAGAGGATGACACGTACACCGTGCTGCCGATGCGCAACATCGACAGCGTGGCCCCAGCCGGGTCGATCAACTCGACCGTGACCGACATGGTGCAGTGGATTCGCCTGCAGCTCAATCGCGGCGAGATCGATGGCACACGCCTGATCTCCGAGCAGAACATCGAACAGATGTGGACCTCATGCATGGACATCAGCCCGGCAATGAGCTACGGCCTCGGTTGGTTCATCCACGAATGGGAAGGCAATCGGCTGATCGAACACGGCGGGAACATCGACGGCTTCGCGTCAATGGTCTCGCTGCTGCCTGATGAAAACATCGGCTTCGTGCTGCTGACCAACGTCTCGCAAACCCCCTTGCAGGGCATGTCGCACGGCCTGGTGTACAGCACACTGCTGGGCGATCTGGATGACGCGGATGATGATGCGCTGCGACCAGCGATCGACCTCGAACAGTACGTCGGCAAGTACTACTTCGCGCCGATGGATGATGATTTCACTGTGCTCATCAAGGGCGATGCGCTTGCGGTGGATGTGCCCGGCCAAATGGTGTACGAGCTGAACTTTCCGGATGATGAAGGCAAGTGGCAGTTCACACTGACGGACCAGATCGCGGTGAGCTTTGACAAAGATGATGACGGCAGCGTGGTGGGGATGAAGATGTATCAGGCAGGCATGACGTTTGAGCTGCCGCGTGAAGGCGTCATGCGCGAGCTTGAAGTGAACATGGATGAAGTTGGCCCGCTGCTCGGTTCATACGCCCATGAAGATTCACCCATGACCATGCGCGTGCTCATTCAGAATGGTCGGCTGGCGGTCGATGTGCCCACCGAGATGGTGTACGAACTGCACTCGCCGGATAAACAAGGCCGATGGTACTTCCGGCTGACGGATCAATTCCACGTGACGTTCGAACATGAAAACGATGGACCGGTGTTGGTGATGCACCAGGGCGATGAAGCCACGCGACTGCTCCGCACCGGCGGCGAAGCGCACGATGAAGCCCCCCCAAGCGTGGAACACCTGCTGGAACTGGTTGCCAAGGGACACAACACCGCAGCGCTGGTGGGCATTGAACGCATCCGCATCGTTGAAGATCTGCGCATGGTCCACCAGGGCATCACCGGCACCATCACCACCACTGCCATCGGCACCGACCGCGTGCGGCAGGATATGGACCTCGGCCGTTTCGGATACATCAACGGCTGCCTTGACGGTGACAGCGGCTGGACGGAAAGCGACATTCACCCGGACAGTGATCGGCTCTCTGCCGAGGAGCGCGATTCCCTCCGCCTCCGCCACCCGCTGCTGTTGCTCACTGACTGGCGGGACACCTTCGACTCGGTCGAAGTTCAGCCCAACGAGATGGTCGGCGACGAACTTGCCCATGTCGTGCGTCTCAGTTCCGGCTCAGTGCGGCGGACGGTGCATATCCTCGCAGCAAGCGGCACCATCATCAGCGAACGCCACAGCACCCTCGTCCCCGGCCTCGGACGCCTTGCCACAGAGGTCGTCTACACGGAACTGCACGATGTGAACGGCGTCAAGCTGCCCGCACACACCGTGGTCGAAAGCGACTTCATGGGCACCATGCACACGACCGTCACCGAAGTACTCATCAACGAGGATGTGACCGACGACATGCTGAAGCGGTAATCACAAACGCGCACCAAACACGTAGGTGCATCGCAGGCAAGTGAACTGCGATGCACCAACGAGCCGATAGAATCTGCAGCATGACCCGCCCCGACGCTGCTCTCGCCACCGACGCCGCAACATCATCATCAACCGCTGAACAGCGCGGCCCCTTTGCCGGCAAGCACATCCACCTCATCGGCGTCGGTGGGTGCGGCATGAGCGGGCTAGCGCGGCTTTTGGCCGATCACGGCGCCATCTGCGGCGGATCCGACAACGTGCCCAGTGACGTCACTGCCTCACTCACTCAAGACGGCATAGCCGTCAGCCACGATCAATCCACTGGCGAACTGCCCAGCCGGTGCGACCTCGTCGTTGCCTCGGCTGCGATCAAGCCCGATCACCCGGAACTGCTCGCCGCACAAAACCGCGACATCCCCGTCCTGAGCTACGCGGAAATGCTCGGCAGGGTCCAGCAGGAACACACCGGCGTGTCCATCGCGGGCACGCACGGCAAGAGCACCACCTCCGCGATGCTCTGTCATGTGCTCATCGAGTGCGGCCTCGATCCGAGCTTCATCGTCGGCGCGCAGTGCCATCAGATCGGCGGTGGCAGCCGCACCGGCGGACCAACAATCGCCACCGGCCCGCTGGCAGATAAACCCGGCGTGTTGATCGCTGAAGCGTGTGAGTTCAACCGCTCATTTCATCATCACCGCCCGACACTCGCGCTCATCAATAACGTCGAAGAAGACCACCTGGATATCTACGGCTCGCTGGACAATGTCGTGCAGGCGTTTGCGGAGTTTGCCAAGCTCGTTCCCAACGCTGATGACGGCGGGTACCTCCTGATCGCGCATGAAGACGCGCATCGCCGCGAGATCGCTGCGGGCCTGACATGTGAGATTCAGACGTTCGGCTATAACCCCGCTGCGGACTATCAGGTCGTCGCCGACCCCGCTGCCCGGCGAGTCGGCCTGCTGGATAGCGGCCACTGGCTGGCGCAATGGTCACTGGCGATGGTTGGCGAGCACAACGCCATGAATTCAGCCGCCGCGGCAATCCTCGCCCATCGCCTCGGCGCGGATTGGGATGACATCGCACGCGCGCTATCCAGCTTCCAGGGCATCGACCGACGCATGCAGCGCCTCGGCACCAAGGCCGTCAACGGCGGTGAAGTCACCGTGTACGATGACTACGGCCACCATCCAACAGAAATCGAAAAGACGCTCAAAGCCCTGCGCGCTGCCGAGGAATTGGGCACCGACAGCGAGCGGCGATTGATCTGCGTCTTTCAACCTCACCAGCACAGCCGCACGCGGTTCCTGATGGAGCAGTTCGCGCAGAGTTTTTCCAGCGCCGACATTGTCATCGTGCCGCACATCTATTTCGTGCGCGATTCTGAGATTGAGAAACAAAAGGTCAGCGCAGCCGACCTGGTGGACCGCCTGCGACAGCGCAACGTGATGGCCATGCATCTGTACCCGTTCGAGGCCATCGTCGAGCAACTGGAGTTCATCTGCCGCCCGGGCGATCTGCTGGTCATCATGGGCGCGGGCCCGGTCTGGAAAGTCGCGCAGCAGTTTCTCAACAACGATCAACAATAGATCGATCATTCCGCTGAGCGACCCATCAACAGCAGCAGCACCCCACAGCCGCGCGGCGGAAGCCCGCGGGGAACGTCGCCCTGCACCAAGTGCGACTACATCGATCACATCTCGCGACATCTCGTCGATGAATCACCCATCGCAGCGATGGGTTTCGCTCGTGTCTCGCTCTACCCATCCTACCGCGCTGTGTCGATGATGGGACACCGTTGACTCAGCATCACTTCATGTGAAATGACGACAATTCAACATGATCAGGATCGCCCCGGGGACTCGGTGCCGCTAAACGCCACCAGCCGCTCGGCACCTCGCCGGTGCCATGCATTGTGCGCATAACTCGCAGCACGTTCATAGAACGTTCGCGCAATGTCATGGCGACTTGCAGTCATTGGATAAGTTCTATGTTAACAACTGTCACAACTCGACGCCGGTCGCGAAGCCCAAGGACTTGAATCCCTAGGTATCAAGCGCGAGCCAGTGCTGCTGTCGGACGAGATTGTGTAGAGTCGCGCGCCAGATGGCTCATGGCGCATCCCTCTCACCATACTTCACCCACATCAGACACAAGCCCTCCGGAACCATCGTGCTGCCGGCCGCGGCGCGATCTCTTGCTTGAAGTATCTCATCAATCGTCTCCGGCTTTATCTTCCCACGACCAACTTCCGTTAGTGTCCCTGCGATGATGCGGATCATGTTGTACAGAAAGCCATTGCCGGAGATGTCGATGCGCAGTCGCCGCTTGCTCGTGGCTGTCACGTCGCATGCATAGACCGTGCGCACGGTTGACTCGCGCCCGTGGGCCACGCGCGTGAGACTCGCAAAATCATGCTCGCCGACTAGTCGCTGTGCCGCGTCGTGCATCGCAGCCACATCCAGCACGTGCGGCGACCACGCGACGTAATGCCTATCGAACAGCGGCTTGAGGCCGCTCTTGCCGATGCTGTGGGCGATACGGTAGCGGTAGCCCTTGGAGGTGCAGTGCGAGATCGGATCAAAATCATCCGCAACCACATCGGCCTTGCGCACCTGGATGTCATCCGGCAACCGGCCATTGATCGCCCGCGGCAACCGCTCCAGCGGGAACTCGCGCTCGGTGGTGAACACCGCCACCTGCCCTCGCGCGTGCACGCCGGAGTCGGTGCGCGATGCGCCCTGGATGTACACCTGCTCGCGCACGACTTCGCGCACGGCTTGCTCCAGCACGCCTTGGGCCGTGCGCAGCGGTTCTTTCTCCGGCGGTTCCTGCTTCTGCCAGCCGTGAAACTCGGTGCCGTCGTAGGCGACGGTCAGTTTATAGCACGGCATGAGTGAAACGTCCAAATGCGGAAAGGACGCGCGTTTAGCGAGTGGGCTTGCCCACTGCGATACTTGAGACGAATGTCATTCATACCGCAAGGTTGTAACCGCATTCCGGGCATCGGCTGGCTTCACTCCTGTTCAGGTCATACTCACAGCGGGGACAGGCGTGACGCGGCGTCGGCACCAGCCAGCGCGCAATGCGGCTGTCGAGAAAGATCAGCGCAATGCCGGGGATCAGTGTCGCCAGTCCGAGGCCCAGCCATGCCGGCCAATCCCAGATTGCCCTGATGTTGTTCCAACTCAATCCCAGTTGCAAGGCACGGCCGACGGGATACAGCACACTGAAGGCAGCGAAGAAAACGAGCACAAGCGCAACGCATCGGATCATGGTAACGGCGGTGTTCCTTCGCTGGACGATCGGGTGAATCTGGTCCATCACTGCCTCCCTCACAGGCGGGACGCCTGTGCCACTTGGATCAATGCCCAAACAAATCGCGTTCCGCGAACATGCCCTTGTCTTCAAAGTACGACAGCGCCTCGTCGACCGACTTGAATATCTTCGTCGCCGTCTCGGTGATGAACGGGCTGGGGTGCTTCTTCGGCTTCCACACCACGTACACCTCCTTGGTGTGCTCCCACGCGTGTTGCAGTTCGCGCTCCACGCCCGATGACAGCCCCGGCACGCCGCCGGGCAGTTCCGGCACGAGCGAGCAGATCATGTCCGCTTGGTCGATCAGTTTGAAATCGCGCATGTAGATCTGGCCGTCAACATCGCCAGCAATATCCAGCACTTCACGCACAGACACGCGAATCGGCTCGGCCCCGGAATCCTTCTTCCCGCCGAAACTGTGCGGCATCACCTCGATCCAGTCCTGCGCATTGCGCGAGGCCTCGATCGCCCGCTCCAGCAGCAGCTTCTCATCCACATCGCCGGGGTCGAAGGCAATGAAGTGCTTGGCCAGTTCCGCGCGGAAGTGGTCGATCTCGGCCAGCACATCCGGCATGTCCACCACGTGGCTCATGGGGAAACTCGGGTACACCTTCTTCATGCTCGGCTGCGTAATCAAACGCAGACAGGTTTCCACGGTGTCCGTTTGCCTGCCGCGGCTGAGAATGTAAAACGAGTTGGGAATCCCCAGCGCCTGGGCCAGCAGTTCAGTCGCGAGGATCTCCTCCTCGCGCCAAACCATGCAGTCCTTGAGCGTCGCGTCGATGTCGTGCTCGGCGTGCAGGCGGTGATGGACGATCTCGATGTTGTCCATCAGGCAAATCAGCATGTTCGGCTGCAACTTGCGCATCAGGTCGAAGTCGAACGCGGCAAACAGGCCGTGCCGCCAGCGGAACGTCGCGTGTGTGTTGAGGATGAAATCCGGATGCGCCTCGGGCGGCGAGGTGGCGTTGATCACATCGCGAAACGCAGCCCGGCGAACCGAAGTCAATCGCGACAGCGGCAGGTCGAGAATGCGACCCGGGCGCACATCGGTCGCTTCGGCGTACATCATGTCACCGAGGTGAAACACCGGCAGTTTCCCGCCGCGCTGGCCGGCAAGGTCCGACACGGCGTTGAGGTACGGTTTCTTGTCCATCCCGATCTGCCCGGTGACAACGGCGCGCATGAATACCAACTCCTTTCAATCAGGCCGCGTGCGGCTTTGCGTTAGCATCCAGCGTATCGCAGCAGCGGCGAATTGTCGAAACCCGGCACCTATAATCGACTCAGCGACATGAAAAAGGAGAAACCACATGCCCGCCAACGATGCAAAGAACCAGGAAATTATCAACCTGCTTATCAAGAGCTATAACGCCGAAATTGAAACCGTGATGAACTATCTCGCCAACGGCGTGAACCTCGAAGGCATCCGTGCTGATCACATCAAAGATTCGCTCATGGCCGACGTTGAAGAAGAACTCGGCCACGCCAAGCGACTCGCAAAGCGCATTCACACGCTGGGTGGGGTCGTTCCCGGCTCGCAGAAACTCAATTGGACACAGGAAGGCATGCAGCCGCGTCAAGATACGACAGATTTACCAGCCATTATCAGTGGTGTGATCAAAGCTGAAGAGGATGCCATCGCGGGATACGAGGAGATTATCGAAGTGTGCGATGGCGTGGACTTTGTCACACAGGACCTTGCGATTGAACTCCTGGCTGATGAGCAGGAACACCGCCGCCAGTTCATCGGATATTTGCGCGAGTTTGAGAAGTAGTTCTGATAAGTCATCACCACTGTCACACTGCACAAGATGTACACCTTTGGCCGTGTCTAATGTGATGGATTGACAACATTTTCGCTTGCTCACCCTTGTCCGCGGTGGCTGGTGTGGCACCCTTCTCTGCACAGCATGGAAGGGAAGAGAGATGCACACACTTGCGCGATGTATGACCGTTGCGGCCGGGCTTCTTCTGTCAACTGCACCTGCGATTGCAGATGTGGTGATATTGCGAGCAGACGGATCGCACGCACCAAGTCACCAGGCGTCGAAGACCTATAACAGTGCGACTGGTGGTTGGGACATTCATTTGAAGGTCTTGTACGCGCCGGGTGGCGTTACTTCGTACACGATCCGTGCCAATGGCGGCGAAACCATCGACAACGTCTGGATTGATGTGCCGTGCTGGGAGAACAACGACGGTGAGTGCATTCCCGCAGGTTCTCCTGTATTCGTACGGCTGTATAGCGATAGTCCGGGCGGTCTACGAACGATCCACAACATCGAACAGACTGGTTCGGCTGAGACACTTCTGCGTTATGCGGAGGCAACGCACGATATCGGTTCAGTATCTGTTGAGACAATTGATGAACTGCATGCGGGGCGAGACATCATTGGGCCAGTCGTCGGCACAACGAAAGACAACCCGATGCGCGGGATTGATCTTGTCGCGGCAGGTCGTGATGTACGCGGGGACGTGATCGCCCAGCGCGGCCGCGTGACGCGCGTCGAGGCAGGAAGGCATATCGGTTCGGCATTCAGCCCTGTGGTGATTCGCAGTAAGCACAACCAAATGCAGATAGAAGCCGCCGACCAGATTTACGCTTCAATAACATGCGGCCTTGCAGATGGATCAGGGTATCTTTCACGACTTTACTGCGACCATTTTTTCGGAGTCTTGCAGACGCCACGGGTCGGTAGCGTTCACAGCAAAGGCCGTATTGAAGTTCGCGAGTCGTTCGATGGCGTATTCACCGTCGGCGGTTCGCTTAACGACAATGTTGAGTCAATCGTTCTTCCTGCCGGGGGCTTTGCTGGGCAGATGATCATTAACGCGGACAACCAGCCCGGCGGTACATGGGACGTGCCGATCCACCTCGGACCGATCGGTCATCCAGATACGATCGTGCTTGAAGGCCCATTGTATGATGTGCCTGCTGAGGTTCTCGGCGGCGGCGCGATTGGTGTTGCTCCGTTTCGACTGCATGACCAGTCATGCTCGCCTCCGAACGGAGCGACGGTCACGATGTCGCCGGGAAGCGCACCGCCGCCGATCGCCCTGCAGCACTACGGCCCCGTCACGTGGCACTTTGGCTCGCCGGTGACCATCCAGCGCCGCGCGATCGACACTGAAGCTCCTTTTGTTACCGTTTCTCTCGATAAATTCGACATTTATCTGAGTTCCGTAAATCCAACGCGCATCATCCTCGCATCAGCTCCGGGTCAGACGGGACTTCAGACGGGCTATGAGTATCGTATTCAGCCAACGGC
>PWVT01000054.1 GCA_003562195.1 Phycisphaeraceae bacterium
CCATACAGCGCGATGCGCAGGATGTGAGCCCAGCGCACTTTTGCCTTGCGACGCGTTTGCGGAAGCAGCGCGAACGCGAGCGGCATCAAGACAATCCAACTCAACCAAAACATGCCGAGCATCCCAACCACACGGAGTGATTCGTACCCATCACCGTAGTAATCAAGCCAATACATCTCGACAAGTTCGATCGGGGCTGGGAAACGAGTGAAAGGCGCGTGCATGCCCGGCGAGATTGAACTGAACGGCAGCAGACTTGACCAGGTCACGGCATGGAGTTCAGTAATGCAACTCCCACACGGTGCCGTCTGTGGTTGATTGCCGAAAAAGGTCGTCTGATGGTGGTATTCATTCCGTGCTGCCACGCCCTGGCTCACCATGAACGCACCGTAGAGCGTCGGGAGCAGCAACAAGAGATACAGCGTGATGCGGAGAAACCGCGGCTGATGATGCATGCTGAGCTTTCGCCAGAACAGCCACGGCAGCACTTGCAGCAGCGCGGTGGTGCAAACGCTTTTGATCATGCCAAGGCCACGCGAGTACTCGACGTTCCACGCTGGCTCAAGCCGGTATGGTTTGATGAGGTCAACCCAGTCATACGCCAGGCCGCACTCCGTGCATGTGCCTTGTAGTGGGCATGAGTGTTTCCACGTCGCCATCGCTCCGCGTTGGTCATAGCCGCAGCGGGGACAGTTCACGTTTGGTTCGGACCCGGATAAGGACATGTGTGAATCGTACCGTCAACCGAGCGGTACAATGGCGGACACATGTGGGCGGGGCTGTTTTTCTTACGTTTCCTCAATTGAATCGCTCCGCCATGATGACCACCGTTCCCCTCTCGCTTTCCTTACTCGCTCTAACCGCCCCGCCGATTGTGCTTGACGGCACGTTTGATGATTGGTCATCGATTGACCCGATCGTTGAACATGCTGCTGGCGCGCCGGTGACTTCGCAGGTTGACTTTCGCTCTGTTCGCATCACGCACGATTACGAGTACGTGTATCTGCACGTTGACTTCGGCCACGTCGTGAACCTGCAGGCACTGGATGGCCGCGTGGCGATAGTGCTTGATGTCGATGGCGATGCGGAGACCGGCGAACAGGTTCATGGTGTGGACGGTGTGGATGTCATCATCGAGCTGTCACCTGCCAGCGATCGTTTTCCAGACCGGCCTGGCCGAGGTGTCGGCCTTCGCTCGACGACCTACGAGCATGACCCTGATGACGAAACATCGCAACGGCTCAGCCCGTATGACATCAGCTTCGCGATGGCGCCGACGTATGCCAGCCGCGATTTTGAGTTTCGCATCGAACGTGGTGTGAACCTGCCAGATACTCCCACGCTGCTTCGTGGTGATTCTTTCCGTGGGCAACTGGTGTTCACGAATGTGGGTGGCAGTGTGCTGGATGCGACGGATGTGTTTGCGTACGAACTGACTGATGTTTCTCCACGTCAGTTGAGGCAGGAATACGATCCGCTTGCTCGGTCGGATGCGACTGACTTTCGAATCGTTTCGTGGAATGCAGAGCATGGCTCACTGGTGCCGAATCCGGGGCCGTTCGCTCGCGTGCTCAGCGCGCTTCAGCCGGACATCGTGCTGTGGCAGGAGCTTACGGACAAGAACTCCGCAAGTCAGATCAGCGCATGGATGAACGAACATGTAGCCAGCGATGAATTGAACACTGAAGCGCGATGGCATGTTGTGTTCGCTGAAGGCGGCGGGCCACTGCGCACGGCAGTGGCCAGTCGGCACCAGATTGATTCCGTCAAAGCACTGGCGGTGCTACCCTACCGCGATCGGCCGGACCGACAGGTGCGCGTTGCTGGGGCGGCGGTGACGATTTCTGGCAAACGCCTTCTGGTGGTGTCCGTTCATCTGAAATGTTGCGGCGCGATGGACACGCGCGAAGATCGCCAACGGATGACCGAAGTGCGCATGATCAATAACGCAGTGCGCAACGCAATTGCTGATGGAGATTTCGACGGTGTGATCTTCGGCGGCGATCTCAATCTCGTTGGTGAGCGAATCCCGAAAATCATGCTTGCTCACGGCTTGGACTATGGCGATTCACTCGTCGCGGTCAATGCCATGCAACTGAGCAGGGCAAGCAATGCCACATGGTCCGAGCCACGTTCGCCGTTCACGCCAGGCCGGCTGGATTGGCTGCTGTACTCCGCTTCGTCGATGACTGTGGACCGTGGATTCGTGCTTGATGTCACCGACCTCACACCGAAGTGGCTCGATCGACACAATTTGCTGTTCAGCGACACGCTCTCAGCATCAGATCACTTCCCGGTCGTTGCTGACCTAGTCTGGGCGACCGAATAGCCCTCATCTTATGCAGAAAAACGAACTTTCGGTTTTCCGGATGGATAATGACTGGTATTCCCACGGGTGGGTTACTGAGACGGGTCAATCAGTCCTCCGGGCGGCAGATCGAAGGGTATGATGCTTCGCGATCCGGAGCAGTTTGAGACGATGTTGGAGGATGAAAGAAAATGGGGACCAGCAATCAACATGCGACATATCGGCTCTTGTACACTGCTGCAGGGACGTTCGCGATGATTTCCAATACAGATGGTCACTTGACGGCCACGACCTGGGTGGAAACATCAAGCGCGTCTGATTTTGAGTCGATGAAGCACGATCCCACCCTGCTTGATGCGGTGGCCGATCGCCTTGCTCGCTATTTCGAAGGAGAAGCCGTGGATTTCTCGGACATTCCCACCCCAGCGAGCACCCCGTTTCGCCAGCGATGTCTGGACGCCTGTCGTTCCATCCCGCGCGGCCAGACCCGGAGCTACGCGGAGCTGGCCAAGACGGCCGGGGCAAACAGTGGTGCAGCCCGTGCTGCCGGGCAAGCAATGCGGACCAACCCCCTGCCGGTGATCATCCCCTGCCATCGCGTGATCGCATCCGATGGCTCATTGGGCGGCTTCGCTGGATCAAGCGATATCAACGGCACTGAACTAGGCCAGAAACGATTTCTCCTGGAACTTGAACACTCGTCAGCCACCACGCTCACGAGGCATTGATCGAAGCAATCGCGAATTGGTTTTCTTGAAGGACGAACGTAATGAAACTCACGATGGTTGGGACCGGATATGTTGGCCTTGTCACAGGTGCATGCTTTGCCAGCACCGGCAATGAAGTCACCTGCCTTGACATTGACGAAAAGAAAATCGCAATGCTCGAGCGTGGGGAGTCGCCGATTTATGAGCCAGGGCTTTCCGACATGATCACCCGCAACATTGCGGGAAACCGTCTCAACTTTACCACTGACAAACTGCGCGCCTACCGCGATGCAGAGGTGATCTTCATCTGTGTCGGGACACCATCAGACAAAGACGGCTCTGCGGACCTCCGTGCTGTACTTGCGGTGGCTGAGGATATCGGCGACGCCCTGAACGCCATCGGTGAGCAGGACAAACCCAAGCTGGTCATCGTCAAGTCCACCGTACCGGTGGGCACGACACAGAAGGTGAGCGAAGTCATCAAGTCCAAGACGTCCGTGCCGTTCCACATCGCGAACAATCCTGAGTTTCTCAAGGAAGGCGCTGCCATCAACGACTTCATGAAACCAGACCGCGTGGTATGCGGGATCGAACATGACGAGGCAGCAGAAATTCTGCGAGACTTGTACGAGCCGTTTGTCCGACAAGGAAACCCGATCATCATCGTGGATATCCGCTCATCGGAGATGGTCAAGTACGCCTCGAATGCCATGCTGGCGTGCAAGATCAGCTTCATCAATGAGATCGCCAACCTGTGTGAGCACTATGGTGCAAACGTCCGTGCCGTACGCGAGGGCATGTGCGCTGACCGCCGCATCGGCAACCAGTTCTTGCATCCTGGCCTGGGCTATGGTGGTTCCTGTTTTCCCAAGGACACCCTTGCGGTCATTGGCATGGGCAAAGCCGTCGGATATGACTGCCAGTTAAATGTTGCAGTTCATGATGTCAACCAGAATCAGCGGCAGCAGTTCTGGAAGAAGATCGTCGAGCACTTTGGCACGAATCTGTCTGGCAAAACGCTGGCGTTCTGGGGCGTTGCATTCAAACCCGAAACAGATGACATCCGCGAAGCACCATCAATCTCGCTCATGCAGCGTGCAATCGAAGCAGGCGCGAAGGTCCGAGCGTTTGATCCCGTTGCCGCAGAGAACCTTAAGCAGGAAATGCCAGCCGTTGTCACCGTGGATGATATGTACGACACGCTCGACGGCTGCAATGGCTTGGTCATCAGCACTGAATGGGGCGAGTTCCGACATCCGGATTTCGACGAGATGAGTGGACGATTGAAGGAAAAGGTGGTGTTCGACGGCCGCAACATCTATCGCCGTGATGCCATGGCAGAGTTGGGCTTCAGCTATTACTCCGTCGGCCGCCCGCCGATCAAGCAGCACGCAGCCACAGTAAGCCCGCAGGATTCGGAATCATCGCAACCTGCCTGATCAGCCAGTGATCGATGTGCGTGGCGTGCCGCACGACGGACGCGTACACTCGGCAGGTACTGCACCGGGCGGATCAATGGACATGCCCGGATCGATTGTGCCGCATTGAGTGGTCGGCTTGTCCTGTTGAGGTGCAGTTTGGCTTGGCAATCTGACCGGCTCTACCGGCTCGGTCGATTCAACGGCTTGTGGCGTGATGTGGAACGTGGTTTCAGAATCACTGCCATCGGGCATGCGCTGGCGACCTTCGATGTGCTCGATCAGCATGGACTTGGGATCCACGTAGAGATCAAACCGGGCATCGTAATCTCCGCTCAACCCGTCGCCGCTGGTCAGTTCAAGATGAACCATGGGCTTGTCATCGACGGTCACCTCGGCTGCCTCGGTGGCGGTAAATCCCTCACTGATACCTTCACGGAACTCATCGAGTGGTTGCTCGGAAAATTTCAGTGCCAGATGCGGTAGTAACCACAGATCATAGTTTGATGCCAGCGATTCCATCTCGTTTGTCGGTCGCATCGGCAGGTTCAACCCCAAACCTCGACGTAACTGAGAAGCGACAGTTTGCACCGTGAGGGTGCCGTCGGCAAAGTCGCAGGTGACTTCCGTTTCCGTGCGACGCGGTTCCTGTTCCTGATAGTCGCGCGTGACCTGCACGATCCGTGTGCGGTCGCTGTATGCTGTCAGACCGCGGTACCGGGCGACCAACTTGTCGAAAACATACATCGGATCAAGCTGCGTCCCGGTGACGATCGGACTCCACTGCCGTTCGGACTTCACCGGTCCAGACTGACCGGTATGGGCGACAGCCGTGGATGCAATACACACAACGAAGAGCAAGATGGAAGTTGGTATCGGCAACGGTGTACCCTTCAGAAGGCGTGATTTGCACAATTATGCCCGAAATTGACCGTAGTGAACAGCCCTTACTGCAAAAATATCGTCACAACGCATCACGATTCTGCAACCGGAGTTGCCCCGAATCCGATCGAAACCCGATATTGACTGTTTTCGATCATTGCCAGCGAAGCCATCACCACGTAGCCGCATGCACGACGGTCTGAACCCTGGAGTACATGCACAGGATGTTGAGCAGCTCCTAGATGACACTGACACAGTCCTTAACTCCCGAAACACATGCAACACATGGTACTGGGGCGCTATTGAAGGAGTTCAGCCAGCAGCGAGCGTCGCCACCCGGTGTTGATACGCAGTGTCGAACGATCGATGCCCAACTGATCTGCGTACAGATACCGAGTCAATTCTTTTTTGCTCGTGACAATGGCGGGGTGAATGCTTCGAGCTGAGGCCATCTTTTCCACCTTTGTCCACAAGGTATTGACTTGGCCGCGATCAATATCGAGGTCACGCATTGATACACGTCTCGGTATTCGCTGCGTACCGGTGTCGGCTACGACTTTCTGAATCAATGCGCAAATTGCCTCGCCATGCTGCTGCTTGATCGGCCTTGGCAATCCTCGAACACTCTCAAGGTCGCTGACTGAGTTGATCTGTTGTCGTGCAGTTTCAAACAATGCTCCATCATTGATAAGTGCTCTCGGCGGAAGATTGCTTCGGCGAGCCAACTCCTCTCTCCACGTCAGTAACGCTTGCAACACAGCTTTGCGTTGCGGCCCAAGCGCGTTCACACCGCTGACACGTACACGCTGCGATGCTGGGTTCGATGAGTACAGTTCCGGGTTCGTCAGCGTCCGACACTCCTCAAGTGCCCATGACAGATTACCCGAGGCCTCAAGTTTCTCGCCGAGGATGGTTCGCAACAACGGCAAGTATCGCACGTCGTTGGCTGCATATTGCATTTGCACTGACGAGAGCGGGCGATGATCCCATTGACTGAACTTTGCGCCATGGCCAAGGTCTGCACCACTGAGTTCTGCAACGAGTTTGATCAATGACATTGGATAATGCACGCCGATAAACGCAGAAGCGATCTGCACATCAAAGATGTTTGCCGGGGGTTTTCCGACCTGTCGCAGTACGGGTTCGAGATCCTGCATACCAGCATGAACGATCTTCTCCACGGAATCATCAGCCAAGATCCCCCAAAACGAATCGAGATCAACATCGGCGAGCGGATCAATCAGTGTCACACGCTCAGCGGTGGCGACCTGGATCACGCAATATTTTGGGTAATACGTGTGCTCACCAATGAACTCCGTATCGTAGCCAAACGATCCCTTCTCACGGAGCGATTCGAGCAGTCGAGCCAGAGCAGAATTGTCTGTGACCATCTGAGGTGTGTTGGTCGGCACCACTTCATGGTCAAGAATCGGCGGGAGTGAACCGTCGGCTGCGTCATGGGCGGCCTTGTGACTCTTCATTCGATGTCGGCTGCGATAGGAATGCCATGAGCGCCCCTTATCGCGTCCTTGATCATCCTCCGGTGA
>PWVT01000003.1 GCA_003562195.1 Phycisphaeraceae bacterium
ACGCGCCATCGCGCTCGATCAGTTCGAACGGATCACTCTGCCACTGCGGTTCAGTGGCGGGCACCACATCAAGATGACCGGAGAGGATCAGCCCTGTGCGTTCATCGCCCGCAGCCGGCCCCTTGCGAATGACGAGATTGACCTTTTCCTCATCCTCCGTAAACAGCCGCGAAATCTGCACATCCGGCGCACTGAGGTAGTCACACACGAAATCCGCAATCGGCACATTGCTGCGGCTGCTGGTGGAATCAAAGCTCACCAGCCGGGCGAGCACATCTTTGTCGGTCATCGCGGCGTTCTTGGCAGGCATGGGCACATGGTAATGCAATGCGCACCGCTTTATCGAATTCACCGGAGCGACTACGCTACCTGCATGAGTCGAACACACAACAACGGAAGCATCACAAGCAATGGGGCAAAGAAGACCACGCGAAGCCGCAAGCGGCGCGGCGTGCTGCCGGAGGATCTGTTGAAGTTTCAGTTCCTCAGCGACCCACAGATTGCACCCGATGGATCGCGCCTTGTGTTTACACAGAAGCAGGTTGGTAAAAAGAACGAGTACGCTACTAATCTCTGGATGGTGCCCACCGATGGCAGCGAGGCCCGCGCGTTTACCAGTTCCAACAAGGACTCCACCCCCCGCTGGTCGCCGGACGGCTCGCGCATTGCGTTCATCAGCGCTCGCGAGAAGGCCCGGCCGCAGTTGTATCTCATCAATCCAGATGGCGGCGAAGCGACGAAGCTCACCGGCTTTCCCGAAGGGTCGCTTGGTGCATATCGCTGGTCGCCGGATGGCAGCATGATCGCTGTTGCGTTTCGCGAGCAGGACCCGGAGTGGACCGAGCAGGCGAAGAAGGATCGCAAGGAGAAAGGCCTGACCACCCCGCCGCGTGTGCTGGATGATTGGTTTTATCGTTTGGATGGTGATGGCTACTTCAACGCGCAGCGGCATCATCTGTACATCGTTGACGTCGCCACCGGCAAACACCGCAAGGTCTATGACAAGGACACGCTCGGCCACTTCAGTTTCGACTTCTCGCCTGATTCCAAGCAATTGGTCCTTGCCACCAATCGCCACAAGAAGGCGATGATCAAACCCGCACTGGTCGAGTTGCTCAAGCTGACCATTTCCAGCGGTAAGCTCACACGCATCGCCAACCTGCCAGACGGTCACAAGTCATGCGTTCGCTGGTCGCCCGATGGAAGTACCATCGCCTACGCCGGCCGTGAGGGTGATGACGGGGGATACGGAACCGAGAATCTCAACATCTGGGTGTGTGATGCAAAGACCGGCAAAGCAAAGGAACTGACCGCGAAGGAAGATTACTGCCTCATGGCGGCGGCGATCTCGGATGTGTCGGAAGTCAGCTTCGAGCCGCAGATTCAATGGGCGCCGGACTCGAAGCGCATCTTCGCCTCCATCGGCTGGCACGGCGAGATGCACGTTGCCTCCATCCCCGCACGCGGCGGGAAGTACACCTTCCACACCAGCGGCACCCTCGTGCATCAGATGGGCAACATCACCGCCGACGGCAAGACCATGGCCACGGCTGTCGGTTCGTTCACCAAACTGGATGAAATCGGCACGATCAATCTTGCATCGCGAAACGGCAAAGCCCGCGCGACAATGTTGACCGACCTCAACGGCCCGCTGCTCAAAACGCTCGACCTCGTCAAACCCAAGTCGCAATGGATCACCAGCGAAGACGGCACCAAGGTGCACGTCTGGTCGATGCTGCCGCCGAAGTACACACGCGGCAAGGTGCCGGCAGTACTGGAAATCCACGGCGGGCCGCACGCGCAGTACGGCGTGGGCTTCTTCCACGAGTTCCAGGTGCTTGCCTCAGCCGGCTACGCTGTGTTCTTCTCCAATCCGCGCGGCTCCAAGGGGTACGGCCGTGACCACTGTGATGCGATCCGTGGCACGTGGGGCGAAGCGGATTGGCGCGATATCGAAGCAGTCATTGCGTTCATGAAGGACCAGCGTGAGGTGGACACCAAACGCATGGGTGTCATGGGCGGCAGTTACGGCGGCTTCATGACCAACTGGGTCATCGGCCACACGCGCGAGTTTGCAGGCGCGATCACCGACCGTTGTGTGTCGAACCTCGTGAGCATGATGGGTACGAGTGACTTCACCGATCGGCCCGATCGCTACTGGGAGGGCAACTGCTGGGACCGACCCGAAACCCGCTGGGAGCACAGCCCCATCAAGTACCTCGGCAATGCCCGCACGCCCACGCTCATCATCCATAGTGAAGGCGATCTTCGCTGCAATGTTGAGCAGGCCGAGCAGGTGTTCACGGTGCTGAAGCTCAACAACGTGCAGACGCGCTTCGTGCGGTACCCGCAGGAAACCAGCCACGGCTTCAGCCGCTGCGGCCCGCCGGACATGCGCCTGCACCGGCTGGGGCAGATTCTGCGATGGTGGGAGCAGTACCTCAGCAAACGCCAAGACGCCAGAAAGTCGAAACGTCGCAAGGCCACGAGTGCATAGCCCAACAGCCATGTTTCTTTGGAAACGGCTGCCAGATGGCCCTAAACTCGTGTTCGCATGACACGCATCGAGAATAACGCCTCCCCCGCCTCCAACGGCTCGCCGTCGCCCGTGACCGATGAACAGGCCATGGCGCACGTCCGCGCCCTGCTTCAATACATCGGCGAAGACCCAGACCGCGAAGGACTCGCCAAGACGCCCAAGCGCGTCATCGGCGCGATGCGCGATCACTTTTGCGGCTACGAGGAAGACCCTGCGGTCTATCTCGAGCGCACCTTCTCAGAAGTCGAGGGCTACAACGAGCTTGTGCTCATCAGCGATATCGAACTGCACAGCCACTGCGAGCACCACATGGTCCCCTTCGTCGGCAAGGCCCACGTGGCGTATATCCCCGATGGCAAGGTCGTTGGCCTGTCCAAGATTGCCCGCGTGATTGATGCCTATGCCAAGCGACTGCAGGTGCAGGAAAAGCTGACTGCGCAGATCGCGGATGCAATCTGGGAACACCTCCAACCGCAGGGCGTGGCGGTGATTCTCCAATGCCAGCACTTTTGCATGTGCTATCGCGGCGTGAAGAAGCCCGGCTCGTGGACCACCACCAGCAAACTTCACGGCGTATTCCTCAAAGATGCTGCCTCGCGCATGGAACTGTTCACGCTGCTCGGCAACAAGCGCGAAGTCGGTTGAACCGACAGCGCGCGAATTGCCAGTCACATCACATTGTTTCTCGGGATGCGACTTACACAATGTGACACACTTCACACCGATGAGTCTCTGATACCGAATTCGGGCAGATCGTCACGAGCTTCATCAGCGAGCCAGACTTGATCTAGGCGATCTTGGCTTGGATCGCGTTTGCGGTCGCAGATCGCGATTCACTGACTTGCGTCACCATTGAAGCCGGCGCGCCACACTGGCGCATTGTGCGACACTCCGCTCACCGGCAGACGGCCTGCATTTCCTGGTCGATTTACTGGCAGCACCGTACGCATGAAACATATGAATCGAGTTATCCACATTTTGAAAAATCTTCAACATTTTGTTCGAAACTCTGTTTATATTGCTCCTTGAAGGTGGCAAGTTAATGGTGGCAAGTTTTGAGGGATACCCAAGGGTAAGGGTATGTGGCAAGATCGAGGGCAATACTCGCAATGTGTACAGTTGCGGCGTTCACGCGCAACGGCGATAGTCGTTGTCGGTGACAGCGCTGACGACTGTAACCTTCGACGCTTGCTGCCGTGCCGTGGGCCTCCTGCATGACAATTCAACGTATTAACGTAGGCGTGCGTCTTGCGCCAATGTGATCTATGTGCCATTGCAGTTTCAAATAGCAACACAAGCTATTGAGCTATGGCTGTCGTTATGCCTGATTGTAAATGACTGTGGTTATTAATTTGTTCTGGAAAGGAGATAAAAATGTACTCTCAACAGAATCGTGCATGGTTTGCTTGCGTCCGTGGATTGGCTATCGTGCTTCTGTTCTGCATCGGCGGGGCGCCGTTCGCAGCGGCTGGACAAACCACGACAACATATTCGCTATTCATTGAGGCAGACGATACCCGGCTTGATGTCGGCATCTACGGTTACGCGAGTACCCGTGTGAATCCGACAACCTACAACGTGCTTGTCACCGGCCAGGAGGATCGTACCGCTTTGATGACCCTGGAAGACGACGTCCTTACAGATGAATTCGGCGGAACAATCACACTCACGTTGCAGTCTACGAATGAGACGGTAACCATGTACGTCAATGCAGACGGGTCGTACGAACTTTTCGATAGCAGCAATACGAAGTTGGCACAATGGGCCTATGACGAAGAGGTCGGTGACTTTGTCTTCTCATCCTCCTCAGAGCTAGTCGATAGTGCAGCCGCCTATGTGCTCTTCGCTGTTCTCGGCGATGCGGAGTTTAGCGCCATCGGCTCCGATGTGCAGGCATTCATTCTGATTCCCGCGGTGCTCGCGTGGTGCATTGTGCAGTGCAATTGCTGCGCAGATCACTATCAGGACATTCTGGATGGCGTGATTCCTGCCAATACACCCGAGCCGCGATGCTGTGGTCGCTGCTTCGGAAACACGTGCAGCGTCTTTGGCCTGCTCTAGCAGATTTACAATTGAACCTGGCGGCCAACGCCGCCGGGTTCAATTTACAGCACTTGAATTCATACGATGGGCCCGCTTAATGGAGCGGCGGATAGAGTTCCGCAGCCGCGATGCATCTCGGCGGTCACACTCCACGTGGACATCAATGCCCCACCACGTCGGTATGGGCTTCCATGCAGGCAGGATGCGAAGTCTCCAACGGTTTGTTCGTCCTGATGCAAGTGGGAACTGCAATGCGGGCGTGACCCGAACCGACCTGCATTTGCGCCATGAATGTGCGCGATATCGGCCGAACATGTCTTGTTCGCGAACTTCTGTGGGAAGAATCCAGATGCGAGCATCTCCGCCATACTTTGCTCGTAGAACATGTTGCAATGCTGCAAACGACAATGGAATTGCGACAAGGCCGACGAGATAGGCAATCACGAATGCCGCAAACGTCACCCTGCCGAAGAACCATGCAAGTAACCACGCTGCAGGCCAGGCGTATCCCACGATGGTCTGATATTGTCGCCACCTGCTGCCTCGCCCCGACTGCACACGCAGCAATGCCATGGAGCGATCGTACTGCAAACCGCACTCCGGACATTCATGCTCATCCGGGAGTCCGCTGAGGTCATACAAGCATGCAGGGCACTCCGGCAGGCGCGGAAAACGCCATCGTCGCTGGCTACTTGTGGCCCTACTCTTGCCCGTAGAAATTGCCATACCTCAAAATATGAATCGATATCAATGGGCTGTCAAGAGGTGATTCGTGTTACTTCGATATGATCACCATCCGTTCACGAAGTTGAGACACGTACGGCCCCGATGAACGTGTGATGCACAACCGGCTAGGTCTGCACATACTTCGTCGGTTGATACGTTTGGAGAAATACTTTGACAACGCCAATCGCTGGCGTCAGTCCACCAAGCGCAATGCCACAATCACCGCCATCCATCTGCCCGTACGTGTGATGAAACAAGCGGTGAAGCGGGCTTACTCGAACCATCGCCTCGCTGGTTTCATTCAGCTTCAAGATGAGCATGTGGTTGTTGCGAATCCACACTTTTGTCACGTTTGTCCAAGGGATGACCAGCCCACTCCGGCAGTCGCAGACGCCGTCGGCATCCACAACAACATGCGGATTCCCTCGTATGGCGCTATACACCCAATGGCCTGCAATGGGGAGAAAGAACGCCGCCCCGATACCTGCAATGGTGTAGCCGATCCAGATGGGCACCCATGGCAACAACTGCGGCAACCGGATGCTACTTGCACAGATGATTGCTGCGGCAATGCAGAGCATCGCGTAACGGATCATGCGGTGAATCGATCCGCTGAGCACGAGCGTTCCATCATGACGCCAGACATCTTCCATGGCCAACTCCCAACCCACGCCGCACCACCACACTCGGTTCTCATCGTGGCTTGGAAGATACATACTTACCAGCACGCTCGCGAGTGCAGCGCACGCACGCGTACTGGTACAGTTTGAATCTGATGGCACAGGCGTCCCGCATGAGGAACCTATCAACAGGCCAGAGGCCTGTTCCACTTTCAAACTGAACCAGTGCCCACGCACGTGATGCTCTACCGCCACCCTGCTTGGCCGTGACAAGCACAGCCGCGAGCCGCGCTCCAACATGGCTAGGCCTTGGCGCTACGCGACCGCCGCCTCGCCTTGCTTGCCATACACGCGGGACTCGCGCCAACTGAACACGGCCGTGATCGGCAGCGCGATCAGCGCAAGCCACACCATCACATTGCCGACGCCCGCAAACACCAGCACCGCCACCAGCATCGGTATCGCGATCAGGCAGTACACGGCCGTGTTTCGCGCCAGCCGCGCCTTGCGCCGAAAGGCCGCGCCAAGCACCTGGCGGGCCTCTTCATAATGAACCGGGTCGTGCGGCGGGAAAAATGAAGCATCCTCATCAATCGCCGGGGCATGATCGCATAGTTCGTGCAAGTTGAAAAAGCACGTCCGTGCTTCATTCGTCGGCAAATTGATGCTCCATTTCCTGCCGGAGCGCGAAGTAAGAACGAGCAGCAGGCCGGTCCAATCCCGCGTGGGGTGGTTCAGTTCAATCAGGCCGATGTCGTCGATGCGAAACGTCACGCCGAAGAGCATGCCGCCGAGCCGGACCGAATCGCTGGTGATGCGCAGGCGCGACGGCTCTCGCCGATTGAACACCCACACCAGCCACGCCCAGAACAGCAGGATCACCGCCCCCGCCGCG
>PWVT01000106.1 GCA_003562195.1 Phycisphaeraceae bacterium
GCTTCCATCGCGAATGCGGCTGGGAGCGCGTGTCGATGAGAAACGCGATGTCATACTGCTTGAGCAATTCAATGTACTGCTCGATGCTTCGCGCTCCATAGCCGATGCTGAAAATGGCGTTTGCGGTCGCTGGCGTGCTCATCCACCTAGCATAGCGCGCAGACAAACGCCCAAGGAGATGCCATCCTTGGGTGCTTACGTCAGGCGGGGATTCATTCAGTCCCGTGAGCGTTCGAGCATCTGCTCCAGCATCGCTTCAATGCGTTCTAGCCGCTGCTCGATGCGTTCCAGCCGCTGTGGATGGAACGGTGCGGCTGATCGACCGATCCCGCCTCGGGTTGGCTCCGGGCGTGGCCGCATGTACATGCGGGCAATGTCACCGCCTTCGATGGAAATCTCGATAGCTCGACCATCTTGTCGAAAACGCTCTTGCAACTCGCGAATGACCTCTTCGTCGATCGCATGTCGCGGTCGCTGCTCCAGCCATTGCATGACCTGCTCGCGTAGTAGACGGCTCGTCAATTCCTTATCCAAACCCCGATCTTGTAGACGGAGTAACGAGTCATTTAATTGAAGCACAAGGTCATCCACATCACCTGGTAGACGAGTGGCTAACGGCGTGCGAAAAGGCCCGCGAGCGGTGCGAGAATCCACCTGTTCCACTGGCACGGAGAGTTCCATGGGCTTGCCCGCTCGAATGACGATGAGTTGCACCGCATCGCCCGGCTCCTTGTCCTCGACAACGTGGCGAAGGCGTTGGGGTGTGGCAGGCGATTCGCCATCAATGTGCGTGATGATGTCGTACGTTTCCACACCTGCCCGCTCAGCCGCCTGGCCTTCGATCACCCGTTCAACAAGGATGACTTCATCGGGATCAAGCCCAAGGTGCAGGGCGAGCGCTTCGTGGGTTCGGCCGAGGGCAATGCCGATGCGGCCACGCGGATGGGCAGCTTCGCGTGCTGCTGCAACGACGGCTTCAGCACGATCGCGATCTGACTCGTAAGCATTCTTGTCATTGTCAATCGGCTCAGCGGCAACCACGCTCCCAAGCAGGAGTGATGCAGCCAGTGTGGTGAATACAAATGCGTTCATGTTCAACACTCCTTTGTTCTAAAGAGTCAGGTCTTGAAAATTGCGAAGATCAATCTTTACTGGGTGTGGCTGGCCAAGTTCATCCGGCGAGACGTTGAAGACTTCGCTGACGTGTTCGCGCTCGAGGATCTGTCGCAGGTACAGCACCTCCAAGCGCCCATCAGCAGCGGGGCGTGCTTCAACCATGACCGTCGGCAACTCGGTGATGATCCGGCCCTCGCGGGTTCCGCTGCGCATGTATTGGTCCAGCGCTTCCTCGGCTGTGTAGGTTGCGAGCGAAGTCGTTGTATTCGATGAGGGTTCGTGAAAATTTCGCTGCGGCAGTCCAATGAGCAGCAGCAACAGTAACGCTGCTGCAACAGACCAGCCGGCCCATAACCCGAAACGATGAGGCGAGCGAGCGGTCGCAACCGAGGATGCTTCCTGTTGCACAGCACGTGCGATCTCCATGTCAGCAGCTTGGCGAGAAGTGTCAAGTGCCTCGGACAGTCCGCGGCGCATGTGCAGTTCATCATGGAACGCCATCGCGAGTGATCGCCAAGCGTCGGGATGCTGATCGGCAAGGCGAGAAAATTCATTCAGATGGTGGTCGTTCGACTCGTCGGCGATGATGTCGGCTATGGCTTTGTCAAGCGGGTCGGGTGTGGGGTCAGCCATGTACTTCACTCCGGTTGGGATGCGTTAGTCTCAAAGATGGCAACATGCTGCGTTCCTGCAGCGCATCGCGCACCATCTGCCGTGCGCGAAAGAGGCGGTTTTGGATCGTGCTTTGAGGCAGGTCAAGCACACGGCAGATCTGCCGGTATGACAAGCCGCGCAATGAAAGCAGCAACGGTTCGCTGTATGTCATCGGGAGGGATTCTGCGATCTGCAAGGCCCGAGCAGCAGGGGATGCGGGGTCTTGTTCAGTGGCAGAACAATCATCCGCATTTCCACGGGCGAGATCGTTGGGGTTAACCCTGCCTGCGACGGTCGCACGTCGGCCGGCATCTCGGGCAACATTGACCGCAACAGTCCGCAGCCACGGCTCGATGGACTGCACCGAGCGAAGTTCATGTTGCTTGCGAACGAGTACCAAGGCGACCTCCTGGAGCAGGTCCTCTAGGTCGGGCGAGCCGACCTGCCGCGGTCGATGCGCATGCAGCACCGCTGCCACCCAATGCCGATGCGCCCGCCAGAGAGCAGCAACATCGTCGGTGACGGGTGGTGGTTCAGGCGGGATGAGGGCCATTGCTACTGATACAGACGCTTCAGCAGCGTGGATCATTCGGAAATTAAACTTGTGGATCGGTTTTTGATCCTACTTCGACACCGTGAGGTCTACGGCGGTTACAGCTGGCTGCGACTGCTCAGTATGCAGACGCTGGGCACGAAGCGTGGACCAGTCGTCAATGCGTAGGTCGGGAGAATCAGGGCCAGCGTGGACCTTCAGCAGGTTGTATTCATTGTTGCGTTGCGCAGGAAGGAAGCCCGCATCACGGATCAAGCGGCACAACGTCGGTTCATTCAGGCAGTACGTCGTGCCGGCAGAACTGACGACGTTCTCCTCCATCATCACGCTGCCCATGTCGTTGGCGCCGTAACCCAGCGCGACCTGGCCGATGTGTGGCCCCATGGTGACCCAGCTTGAGCCGATGGAATAGATGTTGTCGAGGAAGAGGCGGCTGATGGCCTGCGTGCGAAGGTACGCGGTTGAGCCAGCCAATCGCACGCGGCGGCCGAATTCGGGATGATCGCTCTTGACACCGCTGCCATCGAGTTTGGCGACCACGTCACCGGGGAACGGTTGCGAGAGGTCATCGCTCTGGCTCTGGCCCCACTCTTTGGCGCGGCCGAGTGGTGTGTTCTCGCGTTGAAACGGCCAGGAGATAAACGCCTTGTACCGACCGCCACCGTCCTTGGCGAAGTCTGCGATGGAGCGGTCTTGCCACTGGCGGATGAGGTCCATGTGATGGATACGATCAGCGATGCCTTCGATGTGGCCGAACATCATCGTCGCGGAAGTGTTCATGCCAAGTTCGTGCGCGACACGCATGGTGGTCAGCCATGCCTCTGCATCGCACTTGCCCAGGCCGATCTTACGCCGAA
This sequence comes from Phycisphaeraceae bacterium, assembly GCA_003562195.1. Classification (GTDB taxonomy): domain Bacteria; phylum Planctomycetota; class Phycisphaerae; order Phycisphaerales; family SM1A02; genus PWVT01. Next base: position 3,181 of record PWVT01000106.1, read on the forward strand.
CAGCATCGGCGAAAATCTCCCCGCCACCGCCGGGGACAGAGTCCAGCCCGGCTGCATGAAGCTGCGTCATGACGTAGCGCAGTTTGTCTTCGAGCGTCGCGCCGGGCGGATCGAAAAACGAGATGAACTCAATGAACTCCGGCGGACTGAACGCATGCACGTGCACCTTTGGAAAGCGCGATTTGATCTGCGTGAGCAATTCGAGGTACCAGTTCAGCGGCAGCTCGGGATTCATTCCGCCCTGCATGAGGATTTGCGTTCCCCCGATCGCAACGAGCTCTTCGATTTTGGCGAGCAGTTCATCGTAGCTGAGCGTGTACGCGTCGTGCTCATCACCATCGCGGCGAAAGGCGCAGAAGGTGCACTTGGCGGTGCACACGTTGGTGTAGTTGATGTTGCGATCAATGACGTACGTGCGAATGTGGTCGCCGTGAAGATGCCGGCATCGCGCATCGGCCCAGCGGCCCAACTCATGCAGCGGCATGTCGTGATACAGCGTCAGCGCCTGCTCGGACGTGAGGCGTATATGGCCGGTGACCACGTCGGTCAGAAAAGCGGCATCGATTGTGTTGGCATCGGGACGATACTGAGTGGGTGCATGCACGGTCATACGAGCAATGGTATCCCAAGAGCGGCTGCGGGCAAAAAGAAAGCCCGGCAGGAAGGGCATTCCTTCTTGCCGGGCGAATCTCAAACAAAGTAGATAGTGAACTTACTGGCAGGAGCCCCAATCAGACAGCAGCATCAGCAAGTCTGAGACATCCACGACACCGTCACCGTTCAGGTCGGCCGGGCAGTCGCCGGGGCAGGAGCCCCAATCAGACAGCAGCATCAGCAAGTCTGAGACATCCACGACACCATCGCCGTTGAGGTCGGCCGGGCACGCCGGAGCAGGGTCACTGCACAGAAGTGCTTCGACTTCGAAGTTGTCGATGCCGGCATTGGTGATGGAATTGTTGCCTTCATCCTCAACCACGAATCGCACACGGACATCCGCGGACGGGGTGACATAGTCGCTCACGAGGAACGACGCTGTTTGCCAGTTACCGCCAGTGCCACCCGTTGAGTGGACATTGGTCCACGAGGCACCACCGTCATTCGACACTTGCGTTACAAGGAAATCAGCATCAACAGAACCCTGCGAACTGTTGAAGAACCAGCGATCGTAGGTCACCACAGCATCAGCATCAGTGAGGTCGATTGCGGGAGCTTCCAGGTACGTCGGGCCATGCTGGACGTTGCACGTTCCGGGGAACGCGCCGGGCTGACAGTTCTCGGTGGTGAACGCCATACCGTTGGGATCAGAAGAAGCATCGCCATCAGGGGAGGCAAGGTTGCCGCTGAAGATCGTCGCGACGGGAACGGCCTGTTCCCATTCGCCGCCCGTGAGTGACGCATCGCTGTAGATGGACCAATCACTGACGGAACCCTCGATGTCATCGAAGAAGGCAATATCCGAAGTTGCCGCAGCAACAGCGGTGAATGTGGTGTTGGGCGCATCGACCGGATCGGTGATAACACCGCCACCGCTGAGTTCACCGCTTACGTAGTATGCGACACGACTCAGGCAGTCCACGGCCGGGATGGCAGCGGTAAAGTTGTCGCCACCGATGTTACTCATGGGGATCTCGGTGTATGGTCCTTCATCAATCGACACGTGCAGCGTTGCGCTGCCTGAGATGAGCGAGTCATTGAAGGGGGAAAGCTCAACTTCGAGGGTGACGGGCTCTTCTGAGGGGATCACCTTCGGTCGACCAGCGGGGTACGAGAAGTTGATGCCGAACTGCGGCTGGTTGACAAACACGTTGGTGCCAGCGCAACGACCGGCAATCACATCGTTCCAACCGTTACCGGTGAGATCGAATACGGCGAGGTCAAACGTACGCCTCAAGCTGAACGCAGGAATGTTGCCACGATCGTGTGTAAAGCTAACACTCGTGCTGCCGTTGTGGCGGTAGATGTCGGCTGCCTGGGTGCCGCCGCAACTGCCGAGGTCAACATCGACATCTGCAATGAGAATATCAAGCCAAGTGTTGTTGTTCAGATCCGCGAGGACAACATTGCTTCGGAAGCCACTCTGGCTGAGGAACTGTGTGCTGCCCCAGTTCACTTGACCGTTGGCTTGCGTACCCATGTTGAGACGGTAGCGGTCATTGCCGTCGTCAGCGATGACAATATCAAGGCGGCCGCTCTTGTTGAGGTCGCCAACCACTGCAAAGTAGGTCGAGGAGTTCTGCACGATCTGATGGGACGCGAAGAATCCCTCATTGTCCGGGTTGTTGTAGATCGCGGCAGTGTGATAGGCACCCAGTGAATTGACCTTGACGATGTCGTTCACGCCATTTCCATTGAGGTCGGCAATGATGCTTTGCGTTCCAAAGCTCGACTCCAGCCAGTTGGGCTGAATGCGTTGCTCGCTTTCATCGGAGTAGAAACCGTTGCCGTCATTGATGAGCAGGCGGTCGTTGAAGTCGAGCGTCTGGCCACCACCCTGGTCATAGTCGCCGAAGTACAGGTCGGCATAGCCGTTGCCAGTGACATCACCAGCAGCAACGGAGCAGAAACGTGGTGCGTGAGGCATGCCGAAGTGCGGGCTATTGGGGTTGGTTACGAGGCCTTCAAGCTGGGGGATGCGTGCTTCCTCGTATCGGAAACCCTCCCACTGACCTCGATTGTTCTCACCTTTGTTGATGTACACACGCGGGTGTGAAATGTGCTTGGGATCACCGTCGCTGAGCGTTGTGGCGGTCACGATGTCCTTCCAGCCATCGTTATCGACATCAACGACGCGGACGTCTCGATCATTCGTTGGCGTCAAGAAGCCCTGGTCGCCGGGCACGTCGGTGTCTGTGACGTATTGCGCGGTGCGATCAACCAGCACGCCTTCCTCGTTCATGAACAGAATGTTGATTTCCTTGCCGGGCGAGGTAAACGGCTGTTTGCGGACGGCAACGAGGTCGATCCAGCCGTTGTTGTTCACATCGCCCCAGTCGTAGTCCTTTTCACGGTTGTCGCTGGCGCCGACATCGGGCTCGGCGATTAGTCGTGTGGCAGTTTCATCGACAAACTGAATCCAGTCCGCCAGGGCTGACGAGGTACACACAGCACCAGCCAGCAACGGTGTTGCAAGTAAATAAAACGGCACTTTCTTCATAATCGCGGTTCCTTCTAACAGATGTTCAGCGCCTTGGTCGCGCCAGTTCACAGGTCATTCAAAATGCGTTAATCGCAATGCGACAAACGCGGGCAGTAGTCACAAACGTCGGGGCAGCAGTCGCCAAAGCCATCACACTTCTCATCGCACCAGCAACCATCGGGGTGCTGGCCTTCGCAGTGTCCATCACAGAACACAGCCGGGCAATGATCGCACTCCTCGCAAGCGTCATCACAGCAGTCCCCGAAGCCGATGCACTGGCTATCACACCAGCATCCGCCAGGGGCTTGGCCGTCGCAATGACCAACACAGCTATCGGGATCATCGTCCCCGCCGTTGCCACCGTTGTCTTCGCAGGCGCCCCATGCACCGAGGAGAATCAACAGGTCAGAAACATCAACGACGCCGTCATTGTTGAGATCGGTCAGGCATCCATCACAAGAGCCCCAGTCACCAAGCAAGATCAACAGGTCGGAAACATCGATGACATTATCGCCGTTGAAATCGCCGGGGCAGCCCGGTTCATCAAGGCATTCAGCGGGGACAACAACGTCCACGCCGGGGTTCACGCCAGCTTGCAATGCCAGCCACAGTTCACATGGTTCCTTGTCACCCTCGTACACCATAAGGAAGACTTCAAAGTCTGTCTCATCGATCGCGCCGTCCTGATTGACATCCCCGATCGCGCACGGGTCATCCGGCGAGATGTTGAAATCACCAGCTCCGGTGAAGCAGCCGACGAGCACATCAAAGTCGTCATCGTCAATCACGTTGTCGCCATCGAAATCAAACTCCGCTCGTCCAAGCGAATCGAGGAAGGCAATGACGAGGTCTTGATCTTCCTGATCAAGCGCGAAAAATGCCTGTGCAGAGGTCTGTGCAGCACTTCCGAACACGCCGTGCCACCAAACCACACCTTCGCTTCCCGGTGTTGTGCTGCGGATCTTGTCTTCGAATGACCCACCACCGACGCGTCCATCGTGCAGCATCGGGTCACGCATGCGGAGGCCCCACAGCGCGGGAGTCCGAATTTCGTTGGCTTGGGCATCGCCTTGCACGATGCCGTCACCCAAGAGGCCCATATTGTGCAACAGGAAATCAGAGTACGGCTTAATCTCGCGATTACGGATTGCGTCCTCAAGACTTTCACTGTCGGCGGTCATTAGTGAAGGCACATGGCACTCGGCACAGCCGATTTGCACGAAGAGGTCCTCACCCTGCATGCCGGATCGCGGTGTTTGGGGCGGCGGGGCGAGGAATCGCTGGAAGTCAGTCAGGCGGTCAATGAAGTGGAATCCTTCATCATCCGGGCCGTCATTGGGGTTGTCAACGGTGTCGCAAAACTCAAGCAGACTCTCATCACCCTTTGGTGCTGGCGGTGTTTCTAACAGGCGATTTGTAAAGCCCATTTCATTGCGAGCTGCATCAGCAGAAAATGTCAGGACAGTGGCGACCTGAGCTTTCCAGCCCATTCGGCCTACGCGAAGCGGGCTACCCGGCTCATCCTCCAGTGCCTCAACCATGTGGACGTTCCCCGGCCCGCTGTTGGCCAGATCAATCAGCACTTGGTCCTCAATGGCTTCAATCATGCCCAAGCCCATCGTGGAATTGGTGATACGCTGGGCAATAGTGTTGGCAATCTCAGGAATCTCATCTTCACACCCTGGGATATTGATGGACTCGGCCTGAAGCAATGAGCCACCAAGATGCTCCAGAGGATCAAATTCACCTGTGGATGTGTCTGTATAGCCAAAGCGAGTCACAAACACGGAGCCGGAGCCGCCGATTGGCTGATTGTGGCAACTGCTGCAACTGCTGTCGTTGAAGATGGGGCCGAGCCCTTCTTCGAACGTAAATGTTTTGGTGAACGCGTCCTTGCCTTTAAAGAACCGATCAAGCTGTTCAGAGGTCAAGCCATTGAGCGGCTCTCCAGCTTTGGGCTGAGGCAAGAGCGGCTCGCCGGCCGTTGCACCGGATGAGATCGCGAGGGTTGAAAGACATATCGTGACAGCCACGGCGCATCGGCTTCCGGGGTTGAGCCATTGATTGGGAACGTTCACAGCACTTTTCTCCTGGGTCATTCTCACTCACTGATTCGCCCGGGCGATAGGGCGGGGCGCGCCAATACTCGCGTCCATGAAGCGTGGGGTAGCGCAAGCGCACGCTCCACCCCGACCCACAAGTGCCTCAACGGCCACCGGGACCTGTCACACACCAGAAACCCCAAAACTACTAAGGTGCAGCGGCACCGGCAATTGTCAATTTGAGTCTAACCCCAGATCGCTGTATTGCAACAAAAAACCAGAAATGCGTAGAATTGCGCAGTTTCTCAGACCCTTACATGCCTCTTACATGATTCTCAATTGGAGCGTCGACCTCAAGTGGTACACTGCGCATAATCAAGACTGAAGGGCCTATAACCATGCCTGGACGATCACAAATTCGGTTTTTTGCTGTTGGATTGTTTGCCTGCGCCCTCGTGGCCTCCGCGGGGTGCGATGCTGACCCTTCATCCGACGATTTCCGACCCAGCGGGGAGGAGATGTCGGAGAATTCCGGACTCAACCCGACACTTGCCGTGATTTTCAACATGATTCAGGACGATCAGGTCGATCAGGCCCGGTTGCGGCTGCAGCGGTACAACCTCGAGCATCCGGATGATGGGCATGCCCTATTTTTGTTCGGATTGACCTTCCATGTGCAAAGCCGCTATAGCCAGGCCCGGGGCCACTTCGAAAGCGCCCTGGCGCTTCTTCCGGAGTATCCGCCTGTACACTATTTCCTAGGGTGGTGCTTGTATCAACTGGGTGAGCTGGACGCTGCCCGCGAACGGTTCGAGACGCACCTTGATTTTGAGCCAGCCGAGGCCGACTCACATTACGCACTCGGATTGATTGCGTTGGACCAGGGTCGGTTGGACGACGCCATTGCGGCTCTGTCCCGGGCGATCCTGCTCCTGCAGGACGAGCCCGGCCGTCGGCGCGATTTCAGCCGGGCATTAAGTTCGCTTGGCGAAGCGCATATGCGCGGGAATGACTTCATGGAAGCGCGGCAACACTTGGAGCGTGCCACCGAAGTATATCCTGATGACCATGAAGCCCTTTACCAGCTCTATCGAGTGCTCTTGCGACTTGGCGAAGAGGATGATGCCGCCCATGTACGCCAGCTCTACGACCAAGCCCGCGAGCGCGCCGACCTGCCATCACCCCCACGGCCGTAGCTTTTGGGCAGTTACAATGTTGCTCGGTGCGGGGCTGGTCTTCGGGTGCAATGACGCGGCCGAGTCGGAATTCACCGACGCTGCAGCAGAGAGTGCTGATGCTGCGGCCCCTTCAGTCAACAGTGCTGATGATCAGCCCTTTCCAATTCGACTTTCGAATGTCTCAGAAGAAGCCGGCATCGACACAATCCTTACCAGTGGTGAGCTTCCCAGCACGCAGATTCTTGAGGTCAAGGGTAACGGACTCGCCCTGCTCGATTACAACAACAACGGTCAACTCGACCTGTTCATCCCCAATGGCGCGACCATGGCTGACACGGAACACGGCCCGGGCTGGAAACTGTATGAAAACCTTGGCGAGATGCGCTTTCGCGACGTAACTGAGGATGTGGGTATCACCCAAACACGCTGGGCGCTTGGTGCGGCGGTCGCGGATTTTGATGGTGACGGGTGGCAGGACATCTACGTCACCTGCTATGGGCCGAATGTCCTGATGCACAACACCGGCGACGACCATGTTCGCACGTTTGTTGATGTTACTGAATCAGCGAACGTGGGGTACGGCGGCTGGAGCACCAGTGCTGCATTTGGTGATGTCACCGGAGATGGTTGGCTTGACCTGTATGTCACCAACTACATCGAGTTTGATGTTAACAATCCACCAGCGCCGGGGCAGTTTCTCGGAACAGAAGTCTTTGCCGGCCCTCACGGGTTGCCGGCCGAGCCGGATGTGTTGTATCACAATCGCGGCGATGGCAGCTTTCTCGACATCACACAATCAGCAGGCATCCACGCAGTTGCGCCGGCATGGGGATTGGGCGTTGTCATTCTTGACTTTGACCTGGACGGCCGTCAGGACATCTACGTGGGCAACGATTCGATGCGTAACTTCCTCTTTCATAATCAACGCAGGCCGGTGGAAGATTTTCGAGGACAGGATGACATGGCGTGGATGACATTTGACGAGATCGGCATGGCGAGCGGGATCGGCGCCAACGCTGGCGGGGCTTTTCAAGCGACAATGGGTATCGGTATCGGCGATGTCAGCGGTAATGCCCTGCCGGATGTGTATACCACCAACTTCTCAAGTGACATGAACACACTGCATGTCAACATCGGGTCCATGCAGTTTGAAGACCGCACCCGCCAGCATGGGCTGGGCATGGCCAGCAGGCCATTTCTGGGCTGGGCGTGCAGCTTTCTTGATCTGGACCTCGATGGCAATGAGGAGTTGCTCATTGTCAATGGCCACATCTACCCCCAAGCTACTCTTGCCCTGCTCGACTCGGATTTTGAGCAGGCGCCGTTGCTGCTCAAACATCGCCGCGGCAGAGGGGTGTACTTCGATCGCGTCACCGATACTCGCGCTGGTGACTGGCTCACCAGGCCGCACCGCGATCGCGCACTAGTTTTTGGAGATATCAATCGCAACGGACTGCTTGATGTGATCATCGGCGAGATGAACGGCAAGCCACGTGTCTTACGCAATGACAGCGAACCACAAGGTGACTGGCTCATCGTTCAATTGCACCAAGATGGCCCAAATAGCCGCGGCCTTGGCAGCCGCATTGAACTGATGGGAGAGATGACACTCCACACACGGTGGATTTATGGCGGCGGGTTTCTTTCGGCCAATCCTGCCGAGGCGCACTTCGGTGCAAGTCGTCGAGACACGCCGCAGCGCATTCGCGTGACGTGGCCGGATGGGTACGAGCAGTGGGTCGATGAGTTCGAGATGAATCAGCGGAAGCTAATCATTCGCGACTGACCGCTTACTCTTCGTCATGCAGACGCTGGGAGCTTTCACTGGGCTTTCCTGCTCCGGTGAGCAAGTCACCAGCTCCCTGTAACACGCCGCTGACGGCGTGCAGGAGTGTGCCTGCAGCTTTGGGCGCGCCCTTGACCGCGGCCCCTGCAGTCTCGCTAGCCAGTTTGACCGGATGATGTGTTGCGGCATGCAGGGCCTTATCGACAGACGGCTGCACCCGTTCGGCTGCGCGGCGGGCATGCTCGATAAAGTCCTTTGTTTGTTCTGATGCCTCAACCCGAGCACGTTCAAGGGTGTTCAGGATCGTGTCGGTCATCAGCTTCTGCATTTCGGTCAGGTGCGTGATGGCGTTTTGCACATCCTCTTTCGCAAACCGCTCGCCGCGCCCTTGTGCCTCTTCCATTGCCAGTCGTGTGGCTTCCGCAGTCGATGTAAACGCATCGCTCAAACCATCGACCACCTGGCGCAACACACTTTCGCGACTTTCCGGGGTCATATCACGCACACCCTGTGCTGCGCCGTCGACCACTTCTCGTGTAACGCCTGCCAGCGACCCCATCCCGATATCACGGTTCCGTACGGTGTCAACGACGGTCTTGCGAATTCGCTCACGCACGTCGCTTGACTCCGATGCGATCGTTTCGGCTTTGGCGCGGGCGTCAGATGCGGCGGTCTTTTCCTGGCTCATCGAAAAATCCTCTTTGAAAGAAGCTTGTATCAGTGAACTCTAGGCGCACCGCGGGAAAAATCACGTTTGCACCGACTCTGTGCTCGTTATGATGAGGCGTATGCTGTATGCGCTTTTCGGAATCATTGGGGCTGTGCTCGGCGGAGCACTGGTGGGGGCGGCGGTCTGGATCAAGGTCAACAACCGGCTGGCTTCGGCAACCGAGCGTGCACGGCTGCAGGAGCAACAGCTTATGCAGCTTGGTGAACAGCTTACTGAAGCACGCAGGGCCGAGAGTGAGGCCGCGGAACGGCGGCACGAAGCAGAGAACCGCGCCACGGCGCTGCGTGAACAACTCAATGGACAGCAACAGCGCTTTGAAGAACAAAAGCGACTGTTGGAGGAGGCGGAAAAGCGACTGCTTTCAGTATTCGAAGCTACAGGCGCGAAGCTGTTGCAAAGTAATGCTGATCGATTCATGCAGCAGGCAGAAAAATCGTTCGAGGACAAGGCCAAGCCAATCCGTGAACTGCTCGATGCGCAGAAGAAGGCCGTCGATGAGATTGAAAAGAAACGCGAAACGGCATATGTGCGCCTCGATGAACAGATCAAGGTCATTGCTGCATCACACGAACGGCTCAACACGGAAACCAATCGCCTTGTGACAGCCCTACGCCGCCCGGAACAACGTGGCCGCTGGGGTGAAATGCAACTCCGCAATGTGGTTGAGTTGGCTGGTATGACCGAGCACTGCGACTTCCGGGAACAGGTGCAGACCGATGATCCCTCGACACGCGATCGACCTGACATGGTCGTGCATCTTCCCGGCGAAGGTGTCATCGTGGTGGATTCCAAAGTCTCGTTAGATGCGTATCTCAATTCGATTCAGCCCGATGCCGATCGTGATGCCGAGTTGACCCGCCATACGCGCCAGGTTGAAACGCATATCAGACACCTCTCGTCCAAGGCGTACTGGAGCCAGTTCGATCACACGCCTCGACTGGTGGTGATGTTCATGCCGTTGGAATCCGCGTTGCACGCTGCACTTGAAATCAAGCCGGACCTGCACGCCGAGGCCATGAAGCAGCACGTATTGGTCGCAACACCAACGCTCCTGGTGGCGACACTTCGGTCAATTGCATACGGCTGGCAACAGGAGGCCATAGCAGACAATGCACGTGATATTGCTGATGCTGGTCGCGAGTTGTACGATCGGCTCAGTACATTCACCTCACACTTTGAGCGTGTTGGACGGGGGTTGACAGGGGCGACAGACGCCTACAACAAAGCGATTGGTTCGCTGGAGTCGCGCGTGCTTGTCAGTGCACGCCGCTTGCGGGAGCTCCGCGCTACGACTGCCAAGGATATCGATGGCCCTGATCCGGTGGAGATCGAGGTGCGCGATGTCACCTCTCCGGAACTGCGACCGCTGCCGGGGAACGGAACATCGACTTAACTAAAGAACGGATCTCTCGTTGGCTCATGAACCGCTGGCTGGGCGGTTCTCCCTATGCTGCCTCTGGCCTTGCGGTCGCTCGCCTGCGGATTGCTGTGGAACCACGCCGCCTTCTTCACCTTGGTCATCTCGCGCTTCGCTGTCGCCAGGTTCGTCGTGTACAGTTTCGCGTTGTTCGATGACCTCGCGATGTTGCTCGCGGTCGCGCTCACGAACAAGTTCATTGGATGTCGGCTGACGCATCAGGACGGCATCGCCCTCATCAAGGCCGTCGAGAATCTCCACATACACCTCGGATGATCGGCCAATGGTTACCTCGCGCAGCTCAAAGCCGCCACGGACTGGAACATAGACATGCGCGCTGCGCCCCTGACGTTGAACGCTTTGAATCGGAACATGCAGCGCGTCTTGCACAGTATCAATAAAGATTTCCGCTCTGCATCGCATTGATGGACGCAAACTCGTGTCAGCGCCGTTTCCATCGAGCAGAATGCGAACGGTGTAATCGCGCCGGTTCGGATCACGCCAGCCACCCGATTCTGCGAGCACGCCGACACTGAGCACCTCACCAGTGATCGGCGAATTTGGGCGGGCATCTGACACTACGCGGGCGCGTTGGCCACGTTGAACCAGTCCTGACAAGGCCTCGTTGATCTTGACAGCTGCAACCATCTGGGAGGTATCAGGCAGAACCATAACCAGTTCGTTCCTGGAAAGGTCGGTGCCGACTTGCGGCGGGTCATTTGAGCCGCGACGACTCGATTCCATACTTGAGGCGTACACGACCAAGCCGCCAGCAGGGGCACGAACAACGGTGTTCTCCAACTGCTTTTGGAGGTCCGCGAGGCGCTCTCGGCGGCTTTCGAGCTGGTGTCGCTTGCTGGCCACGTCGGCACGAGCGGTCTCAACTTCCGCCTGGTGGCGTTGTTGAACCCGCTCAAGCTCCGCTTCGGCCTGCTCGACATCTGAGCTACGTTGCGCCTTTTGTTGTTCGAAGGTGTACTGTTCGTACACTTCAATGTCTCGCCGGGCCTGCCGCAGTCGGGCTTGGGCTTCGATCTTGGCAATGCGGTCGCGTTCCAACTCGTCGTAACTGATGAACTCCTGCTCGTGAAGTCGAACCGAGTTCTCCAGTCGGGCTTCAAGCCGATCAAAGTTGATCTCCGCTGTTTCCAGCGCAGAGGCAAGCTGCTCGCGCGTGGCGACATCTTCGCCTTCTCGCCATGCGTCGAGCGCTAGTATGGACAAACGCAGGTTTAATTGCGCCCGGTCCAGCTCCGATGCAGCAGCACTGCGCCGAATGGCGAGATTTGCCTCCGACGCAATCAAAGAGCTTTCCGCATTGTTAAACGCGTCCTCGGCATCCTTGATTCGGTTGCGAATCTCTTCATCATCCAGACGCAGCAATAGCTCGCCCGGCTCGACGGTCTCTCCCTCGTCAATAATTTCCATAATCGTCGATCGCGATTCCAGTCGATTTCGCACCTCGATCTGCTGCAATGCTGTTAACTCGCCAGACGCAGGGATAACAATGTCGAAATCACCGCGCTCGACAACGAATAGGTCACTACTCCGTTGAGCACTGCCGGCGTTGTTGTTCTGGGCTAATACGACACCAAGGCCAGCGGCGACCACAACGACCACGAGGACGACGATAAGCGGCGTACTGATGCCGCGACGATGTGTCAGGGATGCTTTCATGCTTTCAATCAATCTGTCCGTACCAGTTTCTAATGATTCAACGCGTTGCCGTTGCGAAAACTGCGTCAAAACGCGGATTCAGTGTCGGCCATTGTCCCGTTCGGGGATGAAGATAACCACCCGGACGTTGCGACACTGAAGGTAATTGATATGCAGCGGACGCGGAGATTTCAGTTCATGGGGTTGAGGGTCTGCCCCGAATCTGCAACTTCCATGCCTCGTAGTGGCTCGATTGTGCCGTCCGGCTGGACGCGCAACTGGCCGCTGAGGAGCAGGTATTGCAGGATCGCAATTTGCAGATCGCGATTGGCTGCATCGAGTTCATCCTGAGCACGGAGCAATGCGTCCACGGCCTCGGTTCGGTCACGCGGGGTGGCACGGTCGGGGTCGGCCCGGATGGCGGCCTCGGCTCGTTCGGCGATTCGGACATTTTCCTCTTGGATTCGCACGCTGAACGTTGACTGATCGATTGCACGGACCGCACCGCGGGTGTCTACAGCCAGTTGGTCGCGGAAACGCTGGTAGTCGCGCACTGCACGCTCCAGACTGATTTGCGCTTGCCGCACGTTCAGCCGTTCGATTTCACGGTCCAGCGGAAGACCGAGCGTGATGGACGCTTCGAAGTCGGCGTTTTCCGGCTGCAGTGCGATGCCGCCTCGACGCCGATCTGGATCGGTACTCATGCCGACAAAGCCGCCAAGATCCAGATCCGGCAGCAGCGTGTTGCGGGCGTTATTGAGTCGGCGCCGTGCGTCATCAAGTTGATCGCGGCGGGTCTGCAGATCCAGGCGGTACATCAGCGCTCGTTGCACCGCTTCATCGAGACTGATCTCCGGGATGGGAAGCTCCGGGCTTGAACGCACGATTTCCAATGGTCGATCGGAGGGCATCCCGAGCCGCACCTTGAAGCGCTCAACTGCAAGTCGATAGGCCTCGAGCTGACGGTTGAGCGAATCTTCGCCGAACAGACGTGACCGCTGGGCCAGGGCAAGGTCGATTGGCGTCTCCCGGCCGCTTTCCACGAAGGCCTCCGAGCGCGCCTCAAGCCAACGAAGACTCTCAACCTGGCGCTCCGCGTTCTCGATGGCTTGCAGCCGAACGACAAGGTTGAGAAAGTCGTTGACAATGTCAAAGAGGAACTCGCGGCGTGCTTGCTCGAATCGCCGTGCTTCGTAGATCATGTCGCGTTCTGTTTGGATTCGGCTTTCGCGCGCGACTGTGCCGGCACCACGCAGCAGGGGGATCTGCGCAGATAGCAGCAGGTCGGCACTTTGGCTTGTGGTGGATACGCGACGGTGGAGGTCTTCCGTCGCTCTGGCGAGCGCTGTGGCTGCGACCTGGCCACCATAGGGCAGGCGCTGTGAAACGGTTAATTCATTGACAACCTGAAGTGACGTGTTAAAGAAGCCGTCATCACCTGAACCCACGATTGATGCGGTGGTGTCGTTGAAAAAGCGCGGCCCCCACTGGTGTCGCTCGATCAACAGTCGCACAGCAGCAAGTACATACTCCTCTTCTGAAAAGCGATATTCGCGGCTATGGCGCATGGCATAGGCCAGCGCCTGGTTGAGATCGAGCGAGATCATGCCCTCACCACTTGCGGGGTCATCTCGCAGCCGCGATGTCAGCCGGTCAGCTTCCGACAGCGGCGTGTAGTCTAACTCCTCGGCGGTCGGGTTGGTGGTCGGCAACTGCTCCCTGGTGATATCCCTCGCCGGATCGTCATGCCGGTAGGTTGGTTCATCGTGCAATCGCCTGATGCTTGGCGAGACAGTGCCGCGCATCTCTGCACTCGTTTCCACCAGTAGTTGATCAACGTTCTTGTCAATCCGTTCAAAGCCAGACGTGCAGCCGGCAAGTGCACTCAGCATGAGCGCGAGGCCGACAGTGAGACTGAATAAAATGGTGGCAGGAGCGATGCGGTTCATGGATCGGCTGTGTGAAGCAGAATGACGATTGTGCAAGGTATGGCAACTCAGTGTTCGACCTTATTCAGTCGCCGGCGTCAAAATGATGCACGGTGAAGGGCAAAGTCGGCGAATTTCCCCCACAACATCAAAGCAGCCGGTTGTGGCTTCCTGTACCAAAATTGCCATCGGATCGGCCTTCAATCCTACACAAAACCGCGTATCGCGGTACAACACACCATTTGTGGAGGTGTTATACGACCGGAATACCGTTCCAGGTCGGTCCACCGACCGACTCAGTCCATCGTTCTCAAGGACCACTTTTTCATGCCAAGTGTGACGTACAACGGGCAAAGCTTCGCGATCGACAACCGACGTTTCTGGATTTCGGCCGCGTCAATTCAGTACACGCGCATTGCCGCGAGCATGTGGAGTCAGCGGATCTCAGCCGCCAAGCAGGCCGGGTTCAACACAATCGAGACCGCGTGCCCATGGTGTGTTCACGAGCCGAGACGCGATCGCTTCTCACTCAAGGGGCAGCAGGATGTGCGTGAGTTTATCTCGCTGTGCGGCAAGGCAGGTATGAAGGTTATCCTGCGTCCGGGACCATATGTTGGAAGCGGATTCGATGGCGGGGGACTACCTGCATGGCTCACACACAGTCCGGGTGTGCAATTGCGTGAGGGCAATGAGCCGTTTCTCGAGCGAGTGAATGTCTATTTTCGCAAGTTGCTTGGTGAACTGGAAGACTTGCAAGTGACTCAGGGCGGGCCGATCCTCCTTGTGCAGAGTGAGCATGCGTGGTTGTGTTCCAACAAGGATCAAGCGGACAAGTACCTGCGTGAAGTGACACGGGTTATCCGCGAGAGTGGCTTCAAGGTGCCGATTACCAATGCAAACGACTTTTGGCAGGAGTCTCCCGGCACAATCGATACGTGGCGTGGGCGTGAGGATCTGCTTGGGCATTTGCGACAGCTTCGTACCGTTCAGCCGGATGCGCCGCGCTTGCTTAGCGCATTTGACGCAGCAGAGATGCCTCGATGGGGCGGTACAACGGACCAAGCGGCGACGCCGTCGGGGTTGATGTACAACCTTGCTCAGTGTCTTGCCTCCGGCTCTCAGTATGTCGTCAGTCCGTTTCACGGAGGAAGTAATCTTGGTTTTCTCGGTGGTCGATTCGTCGGCGCCCCAGATCAGTTCGCGACGACAAGCGCGGCCGCAGCCGCTCCATTGGGTGAGGCGGGGGGGCGCGGCGCTCGATACGGTGCGATCAAACGCATTACCAGCTTCGCCAACTCGTTTGGATCGCTGTTTGCGGAACTGGAAACAGACTATCATCCCGTGACCTTTGATGTACCCGCCCCTGGGTCAGGGAGATCCAAGCGCAAGGCCAGCGGTGTGAGCGTCGTGCAGCTTCGCGGCTCGCAGGGACGCGTTGCGTTCGTGCTGCGCGATGACCCAGAGCGTGATGACAATCTTGAAGTGAACCTGCTCTTGGAAAACGGCGTGCGCATGCCAGTGCAACTTGGCGATCAGCCCGCAGCGTGGTTCGTCTTCGATGCGGATATCAATGGCTCCGGCAGGATCGATTATGCCAACCTGTGCCCGTATGCCATCGTTGGCAAGTCGATGGTGGTCTTTCAAGGACCTGCGGGGGCAAAGGCATATATCTCAATCAATGGCACGCCCCTGCAAAGCAAGGTGCCCGGTGGAGAAAAGCCGGTGGTCATTGATCACAAGGGCATTCAAGTGATTATCTGCAGTCAACAGCAGATCGATTCAACGTACTGCGATGCGTCGCGCGTGTATGTGGGCGTGAGCGGCCTTGACGATGCTGGACTTCCCGTCGCCTCCGATGGCAATGCATGGGTGATCGAGCAACAGGACGGACTCCGCAAGCTCTCGAAAGAGGAACGCACTCAGGCCGGGCCAGCCCGACGGCGCACCATCGCGCTGCGCGAATGGGAGGCCTCATCCGCAGCAATCTATACCCGCGGAGATTCACCGCGGTACGCAACATTGGATGGACCACAAACCCTCGCCGCCTGTGGGGCGCAGGTCGGTTACGGGTGGTATGCGATTCGATTCCGTTCTAATTCCGGCCGCAAGCGACTTTGCCACCTCCCGCTTGCCGGTGATCGTCTGCATCTCGCGCTGGATGGTGAGCCACTGGGCGTTGTGGGCGTCGGGCCGGGGGCGCAGCGGCCGCCGATTGATGTGAAGCTGAGCAAAGGCGAGCACGTCCTCACCGCACTGGTGGACAACCTTGGGCGCTTCAGTGAAGGTCACGATCTGGCAGAGCGAAAAGGACTGTTCGGGCACGTGTACGAAGTGAAACCGGTTCGAAACGTCAAGCCCAAGACCGTTCAGGGTGATGCGATTGATCCCTTTGTTTTTCGTAGTTACATCCCGTATCGAAGCAAGGGCCAACTCAGCGACACGGCACAGGTGTGCTGGTCTTTTACCCACGCGAAGAAGTCGCCGATCATTGTGGATATTCAGGATGTTCCCGCCAGCGGTTCACTGCTGCTCAATGATGAGCCGTTGATGTACTACCCGGGCGCGTCGGCAGGGGGCGGTATGCAAATCGTGCTCACACGCGATGACAACGAGATGTTCAAGCGCGGCAAGAACGAACTGCGGTTTGCACCTGATGCCCGCCAACACGGCGCGATCGACTCGATCGGCAAAGGCCTGACGTTCTACGAGGCCGTCGATACGCTGAGCGAAGGTGGCTCGTGGACCTTCGCCAAGTGGGAGCCACCGATTGCTACCGCGTACGAGGCGATCTCCAAGACAGCGGCCAAGGCGTTGCGCGGGATGCCCTGTTGGTGGCGTGTCCGGTTCAACGGCCCGCGCAGCGCAGCAGTACCGATGTGGTTCGACACGCGCGGCTTGAGCAAAGGCCAGGTGTTCATCAACGGTCAAAACGTCGGCCGTTACTTCACCACAACAGTTACGGGCAAGGCCGTCGGTCCACAAACAAGACTGTACCTGCCGGAACAATGGGTCGTGCCGAATGCCGCCAACGAATTGCTGGTGTTCGACGAGCACGGCTGTGACCCCAGCCGTACACGACTGGTGCTGGATTCAGCCGGCGATCTTGACGGTTAACAGCGTCAGGCCGAAGCGCCAGTTTCGATTGGTGAATCGATCCGTGGAAACAGCGCGACTTTCTGTACGCGTGTGCCGGGCTTAAACCCCCCCCATTGGGTCAGCTCGTGCAGGCCGCCGGCTTGCGGGTCAATGTTCAGCTCCATGGCGGTCCACAATTCAGCCATCTTGTGCGGCATGACCGGCCACAGAAGCAATGAAGCGATGCGCACCGCTTCGGCACATTGATACAGAATCTGCGACAGTTCCTCGCGCCGGGTCTCATCCTTGGCCAGCTTGAATGGTTCGGTTTGATTGATATATCCGTCCACTTGTCGCACGAGAGCCATCGCGGCCTCAATCGACCCTGCGATGTCGAACGCTTCCATGGTGCGTTGGGCGCGGTCAACGCAGGCGCGAGCGTTGCCTGCCCACTGCTCATCGGCCTGCGGTGAGGAGGAGGGCACACTGCCATCGAAATACTTGTTGATCATCGCCGTCACGCGGCTGGCGCAGTTGCCCACAGTGTTGACCAGATCGGTGCTGTATACATCATGGAACTGCTGGGCGGTGAAGTTGGCGTCTGTCGCCCCCAGTGGGCCGTGCGTAGCGAGGTAAAACCGCCACGCATCCAGCGAATAGGTGCCGAGGTACTGTTCAATTGTGGCCAGGTCGATGAAATTGCCCAATGATTTGGACATCTTCTGCCCTTCACTGATCCAGAAGCTGTGCGCATAAATGCACTTCGGAAGAGGCAGCTTCAGCGCCATGAGTACGGCTGGCCAGATCACCGCATGAAACCAGAGAATCTCCTTGCCTATCAAGTGATAGTCCGCCGGCCAGTACTTGCCGCGTTGCTTGTGTAGTTCGCCGTTCGGTTCGCCCAAGCCCAGTGCCGTGGCGTAGTTGAACAGCGCGTCGATCCAGACATAGATCACATGATTGGGGTTGTCCGGCATGGAAACGCCCCAGGAGAAATTTGTGCGGCTGATAGGTACATCCTGCAGCCCCTCGCGCAAGCGGCCGAGGATTTAATTGCGACGCGCTTCCGGCCTTACGAACTGTGGGTTGGCCTCAAAGAGCTCCTCCAGCGGTTTCTGAAACGCACTGAGGCGAAAGTAATAGTTCTCTTCAGTCGCACGCACCAGCTTGGCTTTGTTCACCGGTGAGAGGTAGTTCAACTCACGCGCCTTTGTCTCTGTGTAATACTCTTCCTGGCCTTCGTCATACCACCCCTCGAACTCGCCAAGGTACACCGCGTCAGCTTCGACCAGCCGCGCAATGAACGCCTGCACTTGCCGCTCGTGCATGTCGGCGGTCGTGCGGATGAAATCGTCATTTGTCAGGTCGAACATGCCCATCACGCTCTGGAACACGGCTGCGTTTTCATCCGCAAGCTCTTGGGGCGTCACGCCGCGGGCCTTGGCGGAGGTTTCGACTTTGACGCCATGCTCGTCTGTGCCCGTCAGGAAGAAGACATCTTTACCCGAGAAGCGCATGTAACGCGCCCAGACATCACATACGGTGGTGGTGTACACGTGGCCGATGTGCGGCTTGTCGTTGACGTAGTAGATCGGTGTGGTGATGTACGCTTGCTGACGAGTCATGGCCGGATTGTACGGCAGTCGCAGCGAATGCGTCCGGTCACCAGCGCATCTCCCCATGGTCGTCCCATCGGGGGCCTTGTTTGAAACGTTGCACGAGTGCGTTGAGGACGTACGCCCAGGCCATCTCGAAATATTCCTTGGCTTCGTCCCATTCTTCGGAATGTTCGGGGAAGCGTTGCTTCATGTCATCCCAGCCCAGGTGTACGAGGTGCACGCGCGTACCATCGCCGTTTGGCTCCATTCGGATGACGACCCACGTGTGCTGTTCGCGGGCGTTGGGCAGGTGTGGCGGCGCGTTCCAGTTGAACGAGAGCATCTCATGGGGAATGTAGCTGAGGACGACGCAATCCTCAGAGCCGCGCTCGCCCTCCGGTCCATCCGGTGCGAAGTAGATTTCGTACGGCCCGCCAATTCGCAATTCAATTTTCGTGGCTGGGGTGAGGAACTCCTGCATGCCTTCGTTGGTTGTCAACGCCCGCCAGACGTCAGCAGGTGAGGCGTGGACGATGGTTTCGACATCGATGGTTTCACCAGCGGGGGATGCGTTGCCGGTATCGCCGATCACAGCGTGAGCAGCAAGCGTCCCCAAAAAAATGAGTGTGCAACAAGTCGTCAAAAACGAGTTTCTCATCGTTAACTCCTTCCTGAGAGGCGTGTGAGGGCGAGCATATCGCATGCTCCATATGAATAACGCTGGCTTCGCGCCGTTTCGTGCTAAACTTAAGGTAGTTCAGCCGATAACACCACCATGGCTCGTAAAGCTGTCAATGCGCGCAAATCCGGGGATGAATCACTCCCCTCCGCCACACTCGCC
>PWVT01000005.1 GCA_003562195.1 Phycisphaeraceae bacterium
GCGTCGTCGGAAGTTCAACATAGAACGTCGCACCGCTGCCCGGTTCGCTCACAAATGACACGCTTGCACCAAGCATCTCTGCCAACTCGCGGCAAATCGCCAATCCCAGTCCGGTCCCAGCATGAGCACGGGTGTGGCTTGCATCGACCTGACGGAACTTTTCGAAAATCACATCCTGCATGTCCTCGGGAATGCCCGGCCCGGTGTCCGTCACGCTCAGGCGAACACCAATGGAATTGTCCTGTCGTCGCACACGCTCAGCGAAGATGGTCACCGTACCGTTTACCGGCGTGAACTTCACCGCGTTGGACATGAAGTTGTAGAGAATCTGTTGCAGCTTACCGGGGTCGGTTTCGATCATCGGCACGTTGCGGCCGATCTTGATCTGCACATCAAGCTTCTTCGCCTCCGCCTGCGGCCGCATAATCGCAACCAGCCCTTCCACAAGATCAGCCACGCTGGTCGACTCGACGTTGACCTCCATTCGACCGGCTTCGATCTTCGCCATATCCAGAAGTTCGTTGATCATCTCCAGCAATGACCGGCCACTACTGAGGATGTTCTGCAGGTATCGCCTGCGCTTGGGGTCAGCAGTATCATCCGACTCAGCAAGTTCCACGAGCAACTCGGTAAAGCCGATGATCGAGTTGAGCGGCGTGCGCAGCTCGTGACTCACACTTGCGACAAACTCGCTCTTGAGTCGGTTGGATTCGTACAACCCGATGTTCGCCTCAGCCAGTTCGTTCAGCTTGAGGTCCAGCCCTTCGTTCATCGCGCGCAATTGCGCCTGGCTCTGTTCGACGCGCTCGAGCATTGAGTTGAACGCTTCGGAAAGCTGCTCAAACTCATCGCCAGTCTTGATCTGCGATCGAATTGCAAGATCACCGGCCTGCACTTTCTCCGTCGTTTCGCGC
Source organism: Phycisphaeraceae bacterium (assembly GCA_003562195.1). Lineage (GTDB taxonomy): Bacteria > Planctomycetota > Phycisphaerae > Phycisphaerales > SM1A02 > PWVT01. The sequence continues at coordinate 915 of PWVT01000005.1, forward strand.
AACGTCCGGACAGGCGAAAGAATCAGCTTGGTAAGAATGAGATAAAACACCAGGATGGCAGTCAGACTCGCAGAAAGCCCAGCTGCGACGATGAAGACACGACTCCGCAAGAGCTGGCCGGCAGCCAATACGCTTTGTCGATCAATCACGAGAATCGCCCACAAAGGATCGGCAACTTCCGGCTCAAACGCACCGCCGGAAAACTCTGCGACAGCAGGATCGCGTATCGCTCGACGCTGCGACTCACGGATGATGCGCGCATAGCGATACACCTGTTGACCATCGACTGTCACAACCACTGCATGTTCATGACCATCCTCCGTGTGCGCTCGTCGTAACGCAGTCGCCAGAAATCCATCTTGATCTTCCGCAGGGTCAAGTTCATCGACTTTCAACAGAGAAATGCGGAGTGGTTCGCGATTCGATCCTTGCACTTCCATGTCGAAGTCCGTCGGCAATGCCTGCCGCTGATCGACGCGCCCGAGCTGAATCTCACCATGCAACCACGCCTCAGCTAACTGTCGCGCCACTTCAAACTGGCCTTCCCGCACCGTCTGCGGCGTATGGATCCACGGCACCAACAACGCGCCGGTAATGATCACCACCACGGCTGCGCCGAAGAGCAACTGACACTTGTTGGCAAGACTGATACCTGAAACCATGAGACCTCAATCGCAAGATGGTACCCCGGCTCTCCGAGCCGGGTGTACACCCACCGCGGAACAAGGGGAAACTGAGCACGCACTGATCGTGGTTCTGCCACGACCGGCTCGGAGAGCCGGGGTACCAGATCAATCGTGCGCCCCCGGCGGCTTCGTCCAGTCAAAGTCCTTGCTCTTGTGCAGTGCTCCCGATGCCTGCTTGATGCAGCGTCGGCACACGACCGCTTCATCGTACATCGGACTTTGCCACGCCGGGTCATCGCGATGCTCCAAGCACAGCGTGCACTTGTACCCTTCCGGAGCGGTGTTCGTCTTGCTGAGAATGACATCCGTGTACGCCACCATCAGGCACTTGCCGCAGATGCAGCTCCCGTGATGCCCCTCGACCATCGGCTCGTCTTCAACCCACTCGCTATGGCAGAAGTCGCAGATGACATCGGACATCTGCACATTGTCTTCATCAGTTCCGGGCTTTCGCATACCACCAGTGTAGCGGGCGACAACGTCAAACCACAGCATCCCGCAGACTCGTTGAGTTCACAGAAAGGCGCAATGCATGGGGATGACCAAGAGAAGCCACATCGTTCTGATTCTGGTCATCTTGCTGCTGTGCGTTTCAATCTTGTCGCACTTTCGAGGTGCCTACAAAGAGTCTTCGGTACATCCCGCGAGTATCACGCGCGTCTCGCGAAATGACGGGTGGGGCTGAAGTGTGCTGCGTGGCGGGACGATCGAAGGCCGGATATTTCACTCGCTGCGCTTCACCAGCGTCATGGCGTGAAACGGCCTGCCTTCATGGCGGAACTTGCGCTCAAAGTTCGTCCCGACCACTTCATCATCTCCAGCAGATTCCGGACGATCAAACTCGGTGCGGTCGAACAGATGCGCATGGCGAGCAGCGTGATCTTCATACCACGCCCACAGGTCATCATGGTCCGTCACGATATGCAGTTCGCCCTCGGGCTTGAGCACGCGGTGAAACTCTGTAAGCGTGTGATCCTGCACAACGCGTCGCTTGTGGTGGCGCGATTTCGGCCAGGGGTCGGAGAAATACAGATGGATGACGGATGCAACTTCATCCTTGCACCAGAAGCGGATGAACTCCGTCGCATCGCCACGCAGCATTCTGACGTTCTCCAGCCCCCACCGCCTCATGCGATCCGCTGCGTAGCGGTAGAACTCCGCTGCCCATTCAATGCCAAGGAAGTTGACCTCCCGCTGGACCTGCGCCTGTTGCAGCAGGAACGTGCCCTTACCTGAGCCGATCTCAAGTTCAAACGGTCGCTCGGGATGCGCAAACCACTCGCGCGGATCAAGACGCCCTTCGTCATGCGGCGGCAGAGCCGACATCTCAAGACCGAAGCCCTCGGTGTCGAGCGTTTTTCCTCGTGAAAGACCGAAACTCATGATGACCTACGTTGCTGCTCGCTGTTGCTGTTGCTGAACGGTCGCAGCTGCGCCGGCTTGATCGGACGAGCCGCGCAGCGTGACAAGCGACGGGGTGCCGATGCCCATGCCTTTGAGTTCATTGAACCACACTTCCTGCCCGTACAGGGGGTCAAGGCAGTACGTGTAACCGGACACGGAGACAATAAGCCGATCCCCATCGAGAACAATCGCAACGAAACCGCTGCCTTTGGATGCCCGCCACTCCCAGATGATGCGGCCGTCATACCGATCCAACGCAATCACTCGGCGGTTGAACCCAACGAACACGAGATCCTCGAGCAACGGTTCGCTTCGAGTGCTTCGGTTTGGTGCTTTCTCCATGGCCGACCTCCCTTGCTCACTCCGCCTCATCACGCTCCCATGGCACCGACTTTGAATCCGACCAAAGCTGTTCGATGGCGTAATAGGCGCGCTGTTCAGGTTCGAACAGATGCACCACGAGATCGACGAAATCGACGACGATCCACGTCGTCGTGCTGTCAGTGTTGGACCGAAACACGGTGTGGTTGTGTTCCACGCCGAGGTCCTTCAGTTCCGCTGCAACGGACTTCATCTGCTTCTCGCTCGTACCATTGGCAATCAGGACGTAATCACACACCTGACTCAGGCCGCGAACATCTAACAACTGTACGTGTTCGCAGCGCAGGTCCTTGAGCAGGCGGGCAGCTTCAACGGAAAATTCTCGCAGAGCGGTCGCGTCAGAAGTAGAAGTCGAGGGGATATCCATGTGCAGCCAGTCATGGTAGCACAGCAGCAGAGCTGGAGTGCTGCGGGCCCAAACAATGTCCTTTCGGTGATTTCAGCATGCGATTTAGGCCCGCTTCCCGATGCGGGTAACCTCGCAAGGGCCTCAATGATTGGCTGCATTCCCGCATCACACAAGGACCCGGTATGCCCAGCAACTGCGCTGTTGAACCAAAAACATCTGAACCAACTGCATCGCATCTCAATTCAACAGTGAGCCGTGCAGCCCGCGCCACCGCTGTAATCGTGACGTATCAATCCCGCACATCGGTGGAGCCGGCGCTGGTGGCTGCGCGTGAAGCGCATCGACTTGGCATGCTTGACTGCATCGTGCTGGACAACGCTTCAACTGATGCAACCGCTGATTTCATTGCGGCTGAACATCCCTGGGCAACGCTCATTCGCAGCGATCGTAACCACGGCTTCGGCTGCGGCTGCAACATAGCGTTTCAACACGTTCGTACCCCCTACCTGCTGCTGCTCAATCCTGATGCGGTACTGAACGCCCGCGGTCTTCGAACATTATTGCAGTTTATGCAGCAGCACCCCAAAGCCGGGATCGCCGCCCCGGCCACTCTGGATGAGCACGGTGGTAGGCAATGTGCCGGCACGCTGGCCAGCCCCAGCGCATTATTGCGGTGCCTGCTTGGCAAGCATCAGCATGCATATCCAAAAAAACGGACGATTCAACCCGGCGAAGCACCGTTTCAGACCACGTGGGTCTGCGGTGCGATCATGCTGATTCGCAGCGAGCTGTTCCGAAAACTCGGTGGGTTTGATGAACGGTTTTTCCTGTACTTCGAGGAGACCGATCTTTGCCGCCGCGCAGAAGCCATCGGCGCAGAAATTTGGGCCGTTGGTTCCGCAGTCGCGACTCACTCAGGCAGTGCCAGCGCGAAACAAACCGGCGATGCACTCTATACCTCATGCATTGCAGCGCACTACCTGCGAAGCCGCCGCCGCTACCTCACCAAACACTATGGCCTTGCCCGTGGCCTCACCAGCGAAGTACTCCTTCGCACGATAGAAAAGGCCCATCACTGGAGAAAAACGCTGCGTCAGCAATGAGCGCAGCATGCTGCACAGCGCAAAAAAAAAACGCACTCGCCGAAGCGAGTGCGTTTGAGTTGCGTAAGGTATCACGCGACGTTTATCCCAAGCCGATCGCTCCGCCGATCATCGGGCTGTAGGCCACGATCAGGCCGGCAAAGACGACCGAGACGATCGCGATGAGCTTGATAAGGATGTTCAGCGAAGGGCCGGAGGTGTCCTTGAACGGATCGCCAACGGTATCGCCAACCACGCCGGCCTTGTGAGCATCGCTGCCCTTGCCGCCGAAGTGGCCCTTCTCAATGTACTTCTTGGCGTTGTCCCACGCACCGCCTGCGTTGGCCATGAAGATGGCGACTGCAAAGCCGCTGGTGAGGCCGCCTGCGAGCAGGCCCATCACGCCACCGACACCGAGAATGAGGCCAACGATGACCGGCACCACGATTGCGAGCAATGCGGGGACCACCATTTCCTTCTGAGCACCGGCCGTGGAGATCGCCACGCACTCGGCATAATCAGGATACTGCTTGCCATCGACATCGACCTTCTTCGGCCAGTTCATCGGGTCGAGCATATCCTCATCGCTCATGCCGTCCTTCTTGAACTGCCCCTTCATCACACCGAACTGACGGCGGCATTCGTTCATCATCTGGTACGCAGCCCGGCCGACAGCGCTCATGGTCATGGCGCAGAAGACGAACGCGAGCAGCACACCCATGAAGATGCCGCCCAGCACGCGCGGGTTCATGAGCGTGACGTCGTAGTACGTGAGAATCTGGCGGATGCCTGCACGGTCCGTCGGCACGATTTGCACACGATCGGTGTGTCCGTGGCCAGTTTCGGGATCACCATGCCAGTACTCGAATGTGGTTTCGTACACGTTGTCAGCACGGCGCCACTGCGTATCCGTGAACACGATTTGGTCGCCGATGACATGCTCATCAGAGAAGTGGCGGTACAGGGAGTCGGGAAGAAGCATCAGGCCGCCGAATGCGCGGTGATCGTCGGGATCGGTCACATCAACAATGCTGAGGCGACGATGACCGAGGTACTCGACCGAAAGTGTGCGACCATCGTTACCCGGCGCAACGGCAGCAAGCGTGGTGAGTGTTTCATCTACAGGAGTAAGCTGACGGTTGAGACTGGTGGACACAACGGAGATGTATGCAGCCAACAGGGCCAACGCGGTCAGTGCTGCGGAGCCGATGGCAAAACCCTTACCAGTTGCGGCGGTTGTGTTGCCGAGCGAATCAAGCATGTCAGTGCGTTCACGGACATACGGCTCCTGGCCGGTCATTTCCGCGTTGCCGCCAGCATTGTCAGCGATCGGGCCATACGCGTCAGTAGCGAGGGTGATGCCGAGTGTGGAGAGCATGCCCACAGCCGCGATGCCCACGCCGTAGAGGCCGAGCAGGAAGTTCTCACCACCGCCTGCGAAGTTGAATGCAAGCAGGATGGCAATCACGATTGTCGCGATCGGCACCCATGTGGAAACCATGCCAACCGCCGTACCAGCAATAATGACTGTCGCCGCACCGGTTTGTGCCTGCTCAGCAATGCCCTGCGTCGGCTTATGTTCGTAGCTCGTATAGATTTCAGTTGCGAATGCGATCACTAGGCCTGCAAGCAGACCTGATACGATTGAGCCCCAAACGCCGATGCCGCTCACTTCTGCGGTGTTCTGGAAAAGGAAGAACAGCAGGAGGAATGCTGCGACGCCGATCATCGCTGATGCGGCCCACACACCGGAGTGCAGCGACTTAAGAAGCTGGCTGAACGTTGCGTCTTCCTTGGCCTTGACGAAGCGAATGCCGATCAGCGAGCAGATGATGCCAAGACCGGCCAGCGCCATTGGGGCAACTGCCAGCTTGATCGCAAGTGCGGCCTGACCACCTTCGGTAATGTTGGTAAAGCCATACGCAGCCGCAGCACCGAGTGCCATGGTCGCGAGCATGGAGCCGTAATAGGAC
>PWVT01000128.1 GCA_003562195.1 Phycisphaeraceae bacterium
ATGGTCAACACACCGCGCGATGAGCAGGGCAAGGTGGATTACAAAGAGGACTTCTTCGGCCGCGAGTCGTACCTGACCGTCTCCGGCCAGCTCAATGTCGAGTCGTATTGCCTGGCGCTGTCCAACGTGTATACATTCGGCCCGACGTTCCGCGCGGAGAACTCGAACACATCGCGCCACCTTGCGGAGTTCTGGATGATCGAACCGGAGATCGCGTTTGCTGATCTCAATGACAACGCTGATCTCGCGGAGGACTTTCTCAAGTACATCTTCCGTGCGCTACTGGAGGAGCGGCCGGATGACATGGCGTTTTTCGCGCAGCGGATCGACAAGGAATGCGTGACGCGGCTGGGGACGTTCATCGACGCGAGTTTCGAGCGCATGGACTACACCGACGCCATTTCCACACTCGAGAGAGCTGCCTCCGGTGGTGGCGCCAAGTTTGAGTTTCCTGTGAAGTGGGGCATGGATATGCAGTCCGAGCATGAGCGCTGGCTGACGGAAAAGCACGTCGGCCGGCCTGTGGTGGTGATGAACTACCCCAAGGACATCAAGGCGTTTTACATGCGCATGAACGATGATGAGAAGACCGTCGCAGCGATGGACGTGCTCGCCCCCGGCATCGGCGAGATCATTGGCGGCTCCCAGCGTGAAGAGCGGTTGGATGTCTTGGATCGCCGCATTGATGAGATGCACCTGAACAAGGAGGCGTACTGGTGGTACCGCGATTTGCGAAAGTACGGCACGGTGCCGCACGCAGGGTTTGGGCTGGGCTTTGAGCGAACGATTCTGTACGCCACGGGGATGACGAACATCCGCGATGTGATCCCGTTCCCGCGGACGCCGGGGAATGCAGAGTTTTAGAGGGGGGCGTATTGTGCGATACACGCACCTTCGTTACACCGGCCATGTTGTGCGGCGGATGTTCGAACGCCGCATTGAGCGTGAAGCGGTGCTTGAGACGCTTGCCAAAGGGCGCACCATCGCGGAGTATCCGGATGACAAGCCCTTCCCAAGCCGACTCATACTGGCGTTCATCAACGGGCAACCGCTCCATGTGGTTGCTGCGTATGATGAATCGTCACAAACATGCATCGTGATCAGTGTGTACGAACCTGATCCCGATTTGTGGGAAGATAAATTTACGAGCAGGAAGCCCCGATGATGTGTGTACTTTGCAAACACGGCGAAACCAGGCCCGGCCACGTTACGGTGACTTTGGACCGTGGTGTAACCACCGTTGTTTTCAAGGGTGTCCCGGCTGACGTATGCGAGAACTGCGGTGAGTATTACCTCACTGATGAAGTCACGGAAATCCTGCTCGAACGAGCTGAGCGCGCTGCCGCTCGCGGTTGTGAGGTTGAGGTGCTTCGTTTTGCGGCGTGACGGTCGCCTGTGGTGCGACCTTCAGTAACAACCACGATCCACTCTGAGGTTGCACGATGACCACCACCAAACTGATGCAACGGCTTGGCGCGTTGTTGCTCTCGCCTGTGGTTACATTCGCCGTGGTAGGTGCAATCGTGGGTGCGTTGGTTGGCCAAGTCTCGCCGGGGTATTACGGCTACGACTCCGTGGCGGCTGGGCGAATCGCGGGGTTCGGCATCGGTCTGGCGCAAGGAACGACCGGTGGTTTGATCCTCGGAGGGATCCTCGTGAGCATACTCATGTTTCGCACGAGTGAATGCCCTGACTCCAAGACGCGCCCGTCACTCCGATGGTGTTGGGCAGTGGGGACCGCTGCGATCGCGCTGCCGCTTGGCATGGCTGTGGGTGGCTATGGTGGTTGGGTCATCGGCACCCACACTGCGACGACAGCCGTAGATCGGGAGTATGTTTCGCAGTGGTACACAGCCGTCGAAGCGATATTGGCTGAGCACAACGATCTGACGATCTACATCACTGGCGGCAAACAGCTTTCTATCAGCGGCACAGTGCATCCGGATGACGAACAACAGTTACGCGATTCACTTGCACAGGCCATCGGCAGTGCGGCGATGGATCAAATCGTATGGAACGTAACGGTGGACGCTGGCCGGAACGGGGAGTGAGTGCCAGCGGTGGCTGTGTCAGCCGCGCGAGCCGACGATCTTGTCGAGTTCCGTGGTGATCGTCTCGATGGCCTTGCGATCTATCTCGTTGCTTCCGTTGATCACGAGTTTGGCATCGAGCGAACCGTCGGCAAAGACGATTGCCAGAACCGGAAACCCCCGCACATCGTCCTTGGCGAGGGTGAAGCGGCAAACCTGGTTGAGATTGATCCAGCGCGTTTCGTCGTCGCTGGTTTGAATTTTCACGTAGTGCATGGTCACTCCTTCGATATACAAGCGTACCGCTCACCGCCGGTTGCTGCAACGCGATACCCTATCCGCAGCGAAATGGAGAAGCTATGAAACAGTATTGCAATATCGTCGTTGGATTGGATTTCACAGACAACGCGCTCAACGCACTCCGCGAGGCGGTACGACTGGCCGGCCGGGACGGCAAAGTCCATGCGGTGCATGTGGTGGAGATGCTCGCCGTCGGCGACCTACGCGATGCCTTGCCCGGCGGCACCCCGGCGGCTGACGTCGAGCAGCTTGAGCGCGATATCATCGCCGACGCCCAGCAAAAGCTGCAAGGCATGCTGGCGGATGTTGCCTCAGCCGGCGAAGGCGCTCGCACCACTGCTGAAGCGATACTGGGCAACCCCTCGGAAGCCCTGCTGGAATGTGCCACCCAGCGTGATACCGACCTGTTGGTTATGGCGCGTAACAGTGAGTCAGACCCACACCGCGGCGCCGGTTCGTACGCCGTCCGTTGCGTGCGTCATGCAACGATGGATGTCCTGCTGGTGCGCGAGCAGCACGTTGGAACGTACACGCACGTGATGGCTGCGGTGGATTTTTCGGACAACTCGCGCATGGCGGCGCAGCGTGCTGCCATGATCGCCCAGCGCGACGAAGCGGAGTTGCATCTGGTCCATGCGTTTCGACCCCCGTGGGAGGCCGTGCCGTTCGCAGCGGTGCCGATGGCTGCATCGGGCGATTACCAGAGCGAGCATATGGACATGTTATCGAGCCATCTTGAACAGTTCGCGCAAGGTCTGCGAGCGGATTATCCAACGTTGACAATCAAGACGCATCTCGATCCGGCAGGTTCAATCGGCTCGACCCTGGTGCAGGCAGCGGAATCGCTTCAAGCGGATCTTGCGGTACTGGGTTTTCACGGCCGCGGCCGCATCGAGCGACTGCTGCTGGGTTCGACGGCTGAGCGTGTCATTCGCAGTGCATCATGCTCCGTTTTGACGGTGCGACATGATGAAAAGGAACGGTGAATCAGACGCGATCCTGATGGGTTGTTCCGCGGGAGTTGGCGATGATGCTGTGTGGTCCAGGCGGCGGCGATCTTGTTGACACTTGCGGCGATCGGCGGGATCGCGCTGGCGTCGATGCATCTTTCGAAAAAACAGGTCAAGCTCTGGATGGCATTGATCCATGGCGCTTTTGCGCTGCCGGGCGTGGCGCTGTTGTTCTGGGCAACGGTCGTGCGCGAGTGGCCTGCGTTGATGACGGCATCACTGGTGCTGTTGCTGGCAACCGCGGCGGGTGGTCTCATTATGTTCCTGATGCACGGCAAGCGCAAGACGATGCCCAAAGGCCTGATTCTCGGCCACGGTGCACTGGCGGGCCTCGGCTACATCGGCCTGCTGATCGCGCTGTTTGTCTAACACGCGATTGGTCGCGATCCGTGTTACCCTTTGCACATGGCCAAGAAACGTTACTGGTTGATGAAAAGTGAAGCGGACTGCTACAGCATTGATGATCTTAAACACGACAAGCAGACCTGCTGGGACGGCGTGCGCAACTACCAGGCACGCAACTTCATGCGCGATGACATGAACGTCGGCGATCTGGTGCTGTACTACCACTCCAACGCCAATCCACCCGGCGTTGCAGGCATCGCAAAAATATGTAAAACCGCGTATCCCGATCACACCGCGCTTGATCCGGATGATCAGCATTACGATCCGAAAGCAAGTGAGGACAACCCCGTCTGGATGATGGTCGATGTCGAGTTCGTCGAAGCGTTCGATGAACTCGTGCCGCTGTCGAAGCTGCGCGAGACGGATACACTAGATGGCATGCTGCTGCTCAAACGTGGCCAGCGGTTGTCCGTCATGCCCGTCGAGCCGCAACATTTCAAGATTGTGCAGAAAATGGGCAAAGCGCGGCGGGCGGTATGATCAGGTGATGGTGAATGTGCTCATCATCCTGTTTCTGCTCGGCTGCGTTCTCCTGCTGGTCGACGCACTCCAGTGGTTGAGGCAAACGCTGCATCGTCTTTGTGTGCGAAAAGATGGAAGGATCAACGAATGACAGATCGCGCTGAACAACAGGGCATGACAACAAAGACCCGCATCAAGATCGTCGTCGGCATCATCTTGGGGATCCTCGGGCTGATCATCATGTTCCAGAACACCGAGACTGTCACGACGCGGCTGCTGTTCTTGGAGCTGCCCATGCCGCGCTTCGTGCTGCTGCTGGTGATGCTGTTGATCGGCTTTATCCTCGGCGTGGTGACGATGACCATCCGCAAACGTCGACGGGCGAAGGAGCGCTAAGTCATGTACTGGACCGTGTATCTCTCAGGTGAAATCCATTCCGACTGGCGTGACATCATCAATACCACCGCGCGTGCCCGTGGCATACCGGCTGAATTTGTGAACCCCGTGCTCGATCACGAGGCAAGCGACAATGTAGGTGTGAAGATTCTCGGCGAGGAAGACAAGCCGTTCTGGAAGGATCACAAGGCAGCGAAAATCAACGCAATTCGCACCCGCTCGCTGCTTGAGGGGAGTGATGTCGTGGTTGTTCGCTTCGGCGGGCAGTACCGCCAGTGGAACGCGGCCTTCGACGCTGGATATGCGGTGGCGTTGAACAAGCCGCTCATTACCCTGCATGATGAGCAGTTCGACCACGCCTTGAAGGAGATCGACGCCGCTGCCATGGCCGTCGCGCGCACCCCTGAGCAGGTGGTTGAAGTGCTGGAGTACATCACGACGCAGCACTAATGGGATTGACCACCCGCCGCCTCATCGCATACCGTAGTGTTTGTCGAGAATTGTCAGATGCAGGCATGGGCGTGTCGAACGCCCCTTTGTTGTCTTTTGGCCTTGTTTGGATTCTGAACTATGAACTACATGACCGCGGATGAGAAAAAGAACCTCGAGAAACAGCTCAAGCAGTGCGTGGCCAAACAGAAAGTCCTGTCTGACCGTATCGGCCGTGCACGTGAACTTGGTGACCTCAAGGAGAACGCTGAGTACCACGCTGCCAAGGAAGACCAGGGCATGAACGAGGCGAAGATCAAGGACATCAAGGAAAAGCTCGCCTCCGCTGTCGTCACCGATAATGAATCCCTTCCCGATGGCATGGTGTTCATCGGTGCAACCGTACGCCTGCGCAATGTGGAAACCGAATCGGAAGACCTCTACCGGCTCGTCGGCGAAGCCAGCGGCAACCTCGATGACGACCTCATCGAAGTCACCCCCAACTCCCCTATGGGACAGGCCCTGATGAAATCACACGTTGGGGAAGTCGTCCGCGTGGACCTTCGCCGTGGGGAAAAACGATTTGAGATTGTCGAAATCGTGCAATAATCTGAACGACCTCCAAAGCCCAGGCATGGCAATGCCTGGGCTTTTCCATGCCGAAGAACGGGTAGCTGTCCCAACGCAACCCGAACCGGACTTGCAAGAAATCCCCTCCGCGTCGATCCTATATATGGATGGACGCGGCTTTTTCGCGTCCCCTACCGAAAGGAGCGTCGCGTGATTCCCACCATCATTGCCGTTGTCGTCGTCATCTTCTTCGTGATGTTCGTCGTGGGCATCTATAACAAAATCAAGCGCGGCGAGATCGCCGTCAAAAACGCCTGGTCCGATGTCGATGTGCAACTCAAGCGAAGACACGATCTCGTGCCCAACCTCGTCAACACCGTCAAGGGGTACGCCTCGCACGAACGCGAAACCCTCGAAGCGGTCGTGCAGGCACGCAGCCAGGCCGTCGCTGCCAAGGATATCGACGAACAGGTCGGCGCGGAGAACATGCTCACGCAATCGCTCGGCAAGCTGTTCGCGCTTTCAGAAAACTACCCCGATCTCAAGGCCAATCAGAACTTCATGCAACTGCAGGAAGAGTTGACGAGCACGGAAAACAAGATCGGCTTCGCGCGGCAGCACTTCAACCGCAACGTCAGCCAGTACAACGAGTCCATCTCGGTCATCCCCAACAACATCATCGCGGGGATGTTCAACTTCACCGAGAAGAAGTTCTTCGAGATCGAAGATCACACCCAGCGCGAAGTGCCACAAGTTTCGTTCTGAGGGTTCATGGTTCACGGTTTAAGGTTGTTGGTTGAAGGTTTTTGGTTGCGGTTCTCCGTTGAATCCTTGAAACCTGAACCGTGATCCAAAAACCGTAAACCAGAAACCGTGAACCGTAACCCACGCCAATGTCCGTCATTCACACCGAAAACCCTCGCCGCCGGGTCTATCCGCAGAACGTCACGTTCAATGACCTGATCCGAGCCAACAAACGCAAGAGCGCCATGCTGATGATCGGCATGTCCCTCTTGCTTGTCGCGCTGGGGACAGTCTTCGGCGGCTTGCTCGGCGCGATGGGCGCAGATGCTGAGTTTCTGCTGCCATCGCTCATCCTCGGAGCGGCCGTGGCGACGGTCATTGCCATCATCGCCTCCGCGTGGAGCTACTATGGCGGG
>PWVT01000306.1 GCA_003562195.1 Phycisphaeraceae bacterium
ATGGCCCGCTGCCATTGCGAATCATCTGAATCAAACGGATACAACACCGATCGGCTCGCCGTGATAATCGCGCCAGTACCGTTGACAAAGCATGGCAGAATGTCATTGACTGTACCCCCCTGTGCCCCGTATCCAGGAACGAGAAAAATTTGTTGTGGCATCAACTCGCGCAGTGCACCTGCATCGGCGGCCTTCGTCGCGCCGACGACCGCTCCCAGCGCGCTGAAGCCGCGATGACCAACATGTGCTCGTCCCAGCCGGTCGATCATTTTTGCCACGGCATGGGCGACGGTTGACCCATTGGCTAACTGCATCTGCTGCACTGCATCGCCACCTGGGTTGGAAGTACGCACCAGTGCGAACGCGCCGCGGCTGGGCAGCAGAAACGGCTCGATGCCATCATCGCCAAGGTACGCGTTAATGGTCAACCAGTCCGAAGGAGCATCCGATTCGAACGCAGCTGCAGCATAGTGCGTCGCAGAAATACCGATGTCCCCACGTTTCGCATCGAGGATAACCTCCAACCCTGCGCTGTGGGATTCAGCGACCAATTCCTGCATCGTCCGAACGCCGCGCCAGCCGTAACGCTCGAAGCAAGCCGATTGATACTTCACACACGGCACATGCTCGTGCACCGCTTCAAGCACACCGCGGACGAACGAGGCGATCGCGTCAACATGCATTTGCGGATCACTGCTTCGCGGCTGCAATGACTGTGGCAAGCGCTCGGCGACTGGATCGATCCCCACACAAACCGGTGCAGCACAGCGTTCGATCCTCGCGAGCAGACGATCAGCCGCATGGAATAGGGTCTGGGTCATTGGCATCATCGCCCATACAATACCGGCAATGGTCGATCCTCCCACGCATCTTGATCTCAAGAGAGATCGCGGCCTCACAGTACAATGGGCCGACGGTTCCTCAAACTTTTACCCCATCAAGCACCTGCGACGCATGTCTCCCTCGGCTGAATCCAAAATGCTGCGCGAGGAGTTAGAGAAAAATCCACTCGCAGTCATGCCTTCCAGCGGCAATACCGGCACGCTAACAGCCACAGGCATGGAACTCGTGGGCAACTACGCCATCCGTATTCGATTTTCCGATGGGCACGACACGGGAATTTATTCCTGGCGATATCTTCGGGAAATTGCCCCGCAGCACGACGCCAGTTCATCGGAGCCAAACTCACCATGACCACCCATGCAGTGCCGCATATGACGCCGCGACAACATCCGATTGATCTAAGCCACTGCGAAATACCGCATCCAAAACCATTCGTGTGCGATTTACGCGTCTCACCACACGAGTTGAGCGGCACGATTGAACATGTGTCCAACATCGAGTATGTCCGATGGCTTGACCGCGCTGCGGAATTGCACTCGGACACAGTCGGCTATACCCGCAAGTCCCTGCTCAGCCAAAGTGTGATGTGGTTCGTGGCGAGGCATGAAATCGATTATCTTGGGGAGACATGGCGAGACGATGAACTCGTGATCGCCACTTGGGTTCGTAGCTTTCGACGCGTCAAATCATGGCGCGATTACGTGATCACTCGACCCGCTGACGAAACCATCGTCTGCCGGGCAGCCACACTTTGGGTGCTGGTCGACTTGCCCACCCGCCGACCGACGCGAATCAGTCCGGACATGCTGAATCGATTTGACCCATTGGCGAAATCCTCATCGCCGCAGCCGGATACGTCATGCACATCGCCTTGATTCTCGACAAGCAGCGCCTGGAACAGGAACACGTGTTATTCAGGCGCGTAGCAATAGGATTGATCGGAGAGGGTGCGCGTCTGACGCGTGTCGTGCCGGATGAGATTCGCTCAGAAGCGATCAACGAAAACGAGCGTCGCCTTGCGTTAGTCCCACGATTGGAAGTCCCGATGCGGGTGCTACCGTGGATGCGACGCGCTCGAACACATTTTCTCGCCGACGCTTTTGAGCGCGCTACCCCTGATGTGATCTACGCATCCGGCCGTGATGCCTGGGCAGTTGGTTTGGATGTTGCTGCAGCGATTGATCGGCCGATCGCCCTGGAGGTGTGGTCTGCCGAGTTGGCCGCCCAAGCACCGCGGGGCCGGGCAGCGGAGCACATTGGCAGTTACATCACGCCAACTACCGCGATTGCTGCAGAGCTCCGTGAGCGTGTCGATCCGCACTTGGTCAACTACGTTCCAACAGGCATTGCCGTACCGACCGAGAGTCATCCGATTTTCACCTCTCCGGAAACAGCAATGACGGCCGCAATCGTCGGTAGCGGGCGAGATGTCACCGCGTACCGGCGCGTCTTGCGCAGTCTCAAGGAAGTCCTACAGAAACTCCCACAACTGAACGTCGTGATTGAGCTGCGCGGGCCGTATGAGCACGAGATTTGGCGCGAGCTTGATCGGTTGAACTTGCGTCGAGCCGTTTCGGTGATTCAGGATGCCTCACAACACCGCACGTTGATTACCCAGTGCGATGTGCTGATCCTTCCCGAGGCGTTTGGGGAAGTGGATTCACTGATGCTCGACTGCATGGCTGTGGGCATGGCCGTGGTAGCACGTGAGGATCCGTACCTTGATATGCTCGAAGACGGCACCACTGCCATGCTTCTGAAAGATGACGATCCAGAACAGTGGACCAAGACGCTTGATCGCAGCTTCACCGACCTGCAATTGTCACGTTCGATCGGTCGCACTGCCAGGGAGTTGACGATCAAGCAGCATCGTTCCAGCATGCATGTGCATCAGCTTGTTGAATCGTTCGAAAAGGTGGTCTCGGGGGAAAGTTATGCCTTTGTGCCTCATGTGCTGTAAACCACCAGTGTGGGGCCAGACCCCCCATTTTTTGGTCAAAATCCAGTAAAACTGCTTGTCGACATCGCTACGCACGGTCAAAAAAATATCAAAAACTAGCGATCCGACTCGCGATGAACCGAATAGAACCTGTACCTGAAAGACATCTTTCTCCCCTCCGCCCCGCTGGTGCTCACGCATCAGCGGGGTTTTCACACCCGCAGTGCTCGAATTGCCACGTACCGGGTACAATTGGTATCCTGACGTTTCTGTCAATGATCAATGCCTTACCAGGCAGCAAAGATTCTGGAAACCAGAAAAGGAATGAAACCATGATTCGATTTGTATTAGCAAGCGTTGCCGCAATGTTTGTGTGCATGCTGCTCGTCGGTTGCGGAAACGATACGCCGCCCGCTACCACTGAAGCACCGGACGCACCGCAGGAAGAATCACCGATGGGCCCCGGCGTCCCCTCCCCAGGTGGACCGAACTGAATCGAGTGAGTAATTCACACTATGAATCGGGGCGCTGTCAACGACGGCGCCCCGTTTTCGTTTTTGACTTGCAATCTCAAGCGTTCAACGTTTACCCATCATGCGGCGCAGAATCTCAAGTCCGGCCTTGACGGTTTCATCCGGTGCTGCATAACTCAGCCGCAGATGCGTGTCACGCTGACTGAAGACGTTTCCGGGAATCGCCAGCACGCGTTGCTGTACAGCATCTTCTGCAAACTGCTGTGCTGTCATACCCAGCCGCTCCGGGATCTTGACAAACGCATAAAACGCGCCGCCGGGATGCACGAGTTCCGTCACATCCTCGAATGCGGCTTCCACCATGTTGCGTTTGCGCTCATACGCAGCGACGTGGTCTGACAGATCCACGTTGAACGCTTCCGCCACGCCAACCTGCGCCATCGACGGTGCGCACACGAATGTATATTGCTGAAGCTTGGCCATCTGCTGAATCAACGGCTTGGGTCCTGCTGCATACCCCAATCTCCAACCGGTGCATCCGTAACTCTTACCAAATCCGCGAATCAGCAGCAGGTTTCGGCTCATTCGTGCTGGGCTGGGAAATCGACCATCCTCGCGGGCATCGTCATAGGTGAAGGCATCGTAGATTTCATCCGACACGATCATCACGCCGCGACTCTCACAGAGGTCCACGAGATCGCGCAGTTCCGCGTTGGTTAAGACGACGCCGGAAGGATTCCCCGGCGAGTTCAGCAGCACCAATCGTGTTCGGTCCGTCAGCAGTGGTTCGACGCGCTCGGCGGTCATGCGAAAATCCGGATACGTGTCACACAACACGGTTTTCGCGCCGGTGATGGTGCCAAGTGCGGGGTAGATGACAAAGTATGGATCGCCGATGATCGCTTCATCGCCTGGATTGAGCATCGTGAGAAACGCCAGCAGGAGCGCGCCGCTGGTGCCGGAGGTCACCATCACACCCAAGTCGTCTGAGGGCACAGTCCAACTGACATCGTCCGCAAGATGCGCAGAAATAGCATCCAGCAGTTCCGGCGTGCCCTGTGTCAGGGTGTAACCGTTGCGGTCATCTTCGATGGCCTTGATGGCGGCCTGTTTAATTTGCTGCGGTACTGGAAAGTTCGGTTGACCGATCGAGAGGTTGATCGGGTTTTCCAGTTGGGCACCGAGTTCGAAAACGCGACGAATCCCCGACACATCAATGGCGTGGGCTCGATCGCTTATCAGTGCGTCAATGTCAAGCATGAGTCGGAGTTCGCTGAGCCGTCAAGGGCACAGCCGTTACTTCTTCTCTTCGGCTTCTCCGGCATCGTCCTTGGCGACCTTCTTCTTCTTGCCGGTGACGATCTGGCGATTGGCAACCTTGACCAACCCAAGTGGCGAGTCAGATGTTGGATCGAACTTGTCATTGTTCGCCAAGCGCGAGATTCGCTCTGCCCGAGTGAGGACGTTGCGATGCTGATTCAGGGCGGCGGGTTTGGTTTTCAGACTGCGATGAAGGCTCATGGTTTCGCTCAATTCGATCGGGCTAGGGCTTAACTGCCGTACCGCTCCAGGTAGGCATCACGAAGATCACTCGCGCCGGGCTCTGTCGCTTTCCATTCCCGCCCGATGCGATGGATCAATGCTTCCACGGCGCGGGCTTCAGGGCTGGTTCCTTGCCCTGGCTCAAAGCCAGGCAACGCGATAACACGGCGAAGACGAGGATTGTTGCTTGAAACGACGTAAGTTTCAAGTCCCTGCTCGCGGCAAAATTCCGCCAACCGTCTTGCGCCATCTGCTCTGGTCTCAGCCAGCCGATAATAATTCAGCCCTGCTCGACGCGGATCGGAGTCAATCGGTCCCCACTGGCGGGCACCGCTCCCCGCTTGAGAACCGCTTAAGCCGGTCGATTGCCCCTGCTGAGTTGCGACTGAGCCGGTTCCGGTGGTGCGTCCTGCCAGTGGATCGCGTGGCCTGTGCTGATCCTGCCCAACAAGACTCGGGCCTTCGAGATCTTCCTCCAGCACCAGTCGAGCTGCGTCCTTGCCTCGGCTATAGCCGAGCATGTAACCGAGCACAACCAACACCAAGACCGCTGCACCAGCCAACAACACATAGCCCACAGGCAGTTGCACGAATCGTCCCGGCCGTAGCCAGCTTCCAGCCATCGGCTCCGGCGAGTCCTGACCGGAGTTTGCCTGGCGCGCGGGCGGCGTCCGCTCACCACCGCGTGAGCGGATCAGTTCGTACAAGGGTGGCGATGATCGTTTGTTCATAGGTTGCCATCATCATGCTACTTGCACCGTTGGACGAAGCAAGCGGACCACGGCGAGAATCGTCAGGTTGCAGCCAAATCGCCCTTTCCTGAGGCAATTACACTGGCCATCGCAAGAAATTGTGTATGGCTAAGTGACACATGCCAGTGCGTCATCCCTGCCCGGGCGGCCAGTTCGGCACATCGGCCGTGAAGAACAACCGTGGGCTTCCCACTGGATTCAGAGAGAATCTCCATATCGACCCAGTTTGTGCCCTGGGTCAGACCAGTGCCCAATGCCTTGAGGATGGCTTCCTTGCCTGCAAAGCGAGCGGCATAGCGCTGTGCACGCGTTGCTCGACCGGCTTCGGCGTACCGCTGCTCGGCCGCAGTGAAGCACCGGTCGGTAAAGTGCGCGCCGTGCGCATCCAGCATGTGCTGGATGCGCGCAATCTCAACGATGTCCACGCCATGACCGAGGATATTCATGAGTTCATCGTACCGCCGCGTCCAGACGCTTTGCTGGGTCCTGCTTGTAGAACATCTTCAACACGTCATACAACTCGGCGTGTCGCTCGCGCAATTCTCGCGGCTGCTCAAAGAACACCTCGGTGGCGACAGCGAAAAACTCAGCGGGATTGCTCGCACCGTATGGCCGCAGCAATGTCGGCCCCCAGTACCCATGCCGCCCGCTCGTGCTGTTGACGAGCGCTTCGTACTCGCGCGACATCACTGTCACCCAGCGCTGCAATTGGTCCGGGTTCTCCAGCACGGGCGTGCCGTCCACCACGCCATCAGCCATATCAAGCTTGTGCGCGAACTCGTGATACACCAGATTCTGCCCATCGCGCGGGTTCTTGCCGCCGTGCTTGACGTGCTCCCATGACAGGATCACCGGCCCGCGAAAATGCGCCTGGCCGAGCACGGGGGTGGACTGCGCCATCACGCCACCTGCGCCACGCTGACCCGGTGCAAAGTACCCCGATGGATACACCAGAATCGACTTGAGCATCGGGTAATAGTCGTGCTTGATATTCAGCAACAACAGACACGCCTGTGCTGCGATGGTGACGCGCATCTCGTCCGTCAACGTCAACCCGGCACAACCCTCCCAGTACTTCTCTGCGATCAACACGCGGGTGAGGTCGCGCATGCGCGTTCGTTCATCGTCGGTGAGCACCGACCAGTACGCGAAATTCTTTTCAAGGTACTCCTCCCAAGCCGCTGCAAACGGCTCGTGCAAC
>PWVT01000015.1 GCA_003562195.1 Phycisphaeraceae bacterium
CGCAGTGAGCAACGAGCGATTTCGGAAGATCGATAAACTCTTCCGCGCCGCACTGGCACTACCGATCGCGGAGCGGAGTGCGTTTTTGCAAGAGCGGTGTGGCGATGATGATGCGTTGCGCCGGGAAGTCCAAGCGCTGCTTGCCGAGGATAGCGCTACCCGGGGCGCACTTGATAAACCAGCATTCGGAGAGCAGGTCGATGTGACGGCTGTCCTTTCCGCTGCGCCGATGAGCGAAGGCCCCGGCACACACATCGGGCCGTACAAGATTCTTCAGCAGATCGGTGAGGGCGGCTTCGGAACCGTCTTCATGGCCGAGCAGAGCAGGCCGGTCAATCGCCGAGTGGCCGTCAAGATCATTAAACTCGGGATGGACACGAAACAGGTGATCGCACGCTTTGAGGCGGAACGCCAGGCGCTGGCGATCATGGATCATGCGAACATCGCACGGGTGTACGATGCTGGCGCGACGGAGACCGGCCGGCCGTACTTCGTGATGGAGCTCTGCGCCGGCTCACCCGTTACAGAGTACTGCGATGAGAACAATCTCTCGATTACGCAGCGCCTTGAGCTGTTCGCCCAGGTCTGCCGCGCTGTGCAGCACGCGCATCAGAAGGGCATCATTCATCGCGACATCAAGCCGAGTAATGTGCTCGTCTCGACCCAGGATGGTCAGCCGTTTGCCAAAGTGATCGACTTCGGCATCGCCAAGGCCACAAGCATGCGCCTGACGGAAAAGACGATGTTCACCGAGCATCGGCAGCTCATCGGCACGCTGGAATACATGAGCCCGGAGCAGGCCGAGGGCGCACTCGATATCGATACGCGCACCGATGTGTATTCGCTGGGTGTGTTGCTGTACGAACTGCTCACCGGGACAACACCGCTTGATCAGAAGTCGCTTCGCGAGGCAGCATTCTTCGAGATGCAACGAATCGTCCGTGAAGTCGATCCGCCGCAACCGAGCACGCGACTTTCAAGAAGTACGGGGACGATCGGAACCATCGCAGCGCACCGACAAACCGAACCGAAGAAGCTCGGCGCGATCGTTCGGGGCGAGTTGGACTGGATCGTCATGAAGGCGCTGGACAAGGATCGCAAGCGGCGATACGAAACTGCCAATGAACTCGCTGCGGACATCGGCAGTTACCTCGCCGGGCAACCGGTCAATGCTGCGCCGGCGAGCGCTGCATATCGCGCGCGTAAATTCGTGCTGCGAAACAAGGGAGTGGTGACCGCGGCGAGCATCGTGGGCATCACGCTTGTCCTCGGCGTGATCGGCACATCGGGCGGCATGGTGTGGGCGCTCAATGAAAAGGATCGCGCCGATCGCGAAGCCGCGAGCGCTTTGGCTGCCCAGCAGGAAGAGAAAGCCCGCGCTGAAGAACTGGAACAGGTCGCCGCGTTCCAGGAAAGCCAACTCGCAGGTATCGACACGGCGATGATGGGCGCCAGCCTGCGAATGGGCGTCATCGATAAACGCCGTGCATTCCTCGAAAGTGGCGGCATGGATGAAGAGCGGGTGGAAGCGGCGCTGGCGGAACTCGAAGCATCGCTTGTCGGCGTCAACTTCACGAACGTCGCGCTTGAGACGCTGGATGAGAACATCTTCGAGCGGGCGCTGATAGCGATTGATGAGCAGTTCGCTGATCAGCCGTTGATCAGGGCGAGACTCCTCCAGACTGTTTCTTCAACGTTGCGCGACTTGGGATTGATCGATCGCGCCACCACGTCGCAGCAACTCGCTCTCGACATCCGCCGACGTGCGCTTGGCGACGAGCACCCGCAGACACTGAACTCGCTTTCCAATCTCGCCACGCTTATGGGCATGATGGGACGATTCGACATCGCAGAACCCCTTCTGCTCGAAACGCTCGAAGCATCCCGCCGTGTTTATGGCGATGAGCATCCGAACACGCTCGGCGCGCTTGCCAACTTCGGACTCGTGCTTCGTCGTCAGGACAAACTCGATGAGGCCGAGCCGTACTTGCGCGAAGCGCTCGAGATAGTTCGCCGCGTTCGCGGAGATGACGATCCGCAGACCATCGCGAGTGTCGGCTTTTTAGGCGGGCTGCTGCGCGACCAGGGCAAACTCAAAGAAGCGGAGTTGTACTTTCGCGAGGCCATGAATCTATCTCGCCGCGTTCTCGGCGAAGAGCATCCCGGCACGTTCGACGCGACGATCAACGTGGGGCTTATTCTTCGCGATCAGGGGAAGTACAACGAAGCGGAGCCACACCTTCGCCAGTCACTCGACGGCTTCCGCCGCGTCCTCGGCGACGAGCACCCGCTGACCCTGCGCGCGGTCGGCATTATGGGTATTTTGCATCAGCAGTTGGGGCGGCTCGATGAAGCCGAGCCATACTTCCGCGAAGCACTGGAAACCCGCCGTCGGACGCTCGGTGATGCGCATCCTGCCACCATGACTTCGGTCAACAACCTTGGCACGCTGCTCGAACGTATGGATCAGCTTGAAGAGGCCGAGGTATACATTCGCGAGGCACTGGAAATCCGACGCCGCACCCTCGGTGAAGAGCACATCGACACGCTGCTCTCAATCAGCGATCTGGGAGCCGTGTTGCGACGAATGGGCCGGCTGGATGAGGCCTATCAATACGGCGTTGCAGCGGTCGAGACCGCCCGACGAATCCTCCCAGCCGATCACTGGCGACTCGGCGTCGCGCTCGGCCAACACGCGACGACGATGACCGCGATGGAGCGATTCGCCGAAGCCGAGCAGCGATATCTGGAAGCAGCAGCAATTTTCGAAACAGCGCTCGGCGCGCAGCACGGTCGCACCCTCACCAACGTCCGCGCCATCGCCCACCTCTACGACGCCTGGCACGAAGCCGACCCCGATGCTGGCCACAACGCCAGTGCGATGAAGTGGCGATCACAGTTGCCATAGTGACGGTCATGGTAACTCCGAAGCAGGCAGTGGCCGTTGACCACTGCCTGCTCGTTCGGCGTCACTTGGATTCTGAGTTTCGCGATCCAGTTCGAAAATGCTGTCGCGAGTATTGCATCATCCCCAACTGCTCAACAGGATGAGCAAATCAGAAACGTCAACAGTGCCATCATTGTTGATGTCCGCGGGGCAATCATTCGGGTCGCCGCACGTTCTCCATACACTGAGGAGAATGAGCAAATCGCTGACATCGACCACGCCATCGCAGTTCAGATCCGCGGATGCGCAATCAACAACATCAACAACTTCCACTGCGGCGCCGGCGTTGACAAATCCCCAGCCAAAATCCGTGTTGTAGCCCGGCGTGCCCTTATCGACCGCAGTCTGAGCCATGATGTCCTCAACGTCTTCCACCGTGAGTGTTGGGTCAACTGATAGGATCAGGGCAGCCACACCCGCCGCATATGGCGAAGCGAAGCTTGTTCCGTCAATCGTGGTGTAGTCGCCGCTGCTGTAACCGGCGCTGCCGGTACGATCGGTGGTCAGGATCGCGGCACCAGGCGCGCTGATGAAAAGCCCATTTCCATACTGGCTGAAGCTCGCTCGATTTCCGCTGCTGTTGAGAGCGCCGACGGCGTTGACCGAGGCGAGAGAAGCCGGCCAACTGATCGAACTCGTTCCGCCGTTGCCCGAGGCAGCGAAGTGGAGCACGCCCTGAGCGCGGGTGTTGTTGAAGGCGCTGGTGATAGCGGCCGAAGCGCCACCGCCCCACGAGGAATTGGTGATTTGCGCACCGGAGTTCGCCGCCCAGTTGATACCGGCAACGGTCCACGAATCCTGCCCTTCGAGGAATCCGAGACAGAAGCCGAAGAAACTGATCTCATTGAAGATCTTGCCTGACTGCGAACGGACATTCGGCGCAATGCCGGCGATACCGATGCCGTTATCGATGATGGCTGAGACGCAGCCGGCAACGGCAGTTCCGTGATTGTCACACGCACCGCCGGGCCCGCCGTTTGAACCACTGCCGGTAAAACCCTGGCCCGGCACCTGATTGATGTCGGGGTGATTCTGCTGGATGCCACTGTCCAGCACAACGACGCGGATTGACGGATCACCGGTGGTCACTGCCCATGCGATCAGCGCATCCATGTGCTCGCCGTTGGGTTGATCCAGCGCCCACTGCTGGCTGAACAACGGATCGTTTGGAAAACCAAAACGTTCCGCCCAGAAAATGCGATCCGAATGAGCCCACTCGACTGAGGGATGATCGTTCACTGCGAGTGCGGTCTCAAGCATCGCTGCACCTGTTGAAGCGGTTGTCCTGGCACGGACAAGCCCTGGCATTTCTGCAACATCCCGTCCGATGATCGTGGCGTTGTGTTCCTCAAGAATCGCCAGCTCATCGGCCGCAGCAAGACCCGGGGCGAATGACACGAGCAAATCACGTGTCGGGATCTCTGGAAGACCCTCGTTGCCAAGGTACACGAGCGAGACCATATCCAGCCGATTCAAGGCGGAAAGATCATCCACAGCACGCTGGGCTGCTGCATCGGTCGCCGGGTTGCCGGGAAGGAAGACGTAGCTCCATCCCGGTACCGAACTGGGCTGCACCAGAGCCCCCACCAGACCGGCCTCATTCAGCGCGGCGTGAACATCGCCATCTCCCTCACCATCGGGATCGAGAAACACCGCAATCATTGTCGGGTCAACGCCAAGTTCAACGCGCTCGTCGAAGTAGGGAGCAAGGTGAACTTTTGGCAAACCGTTGTTCGCGTTTGCATCAGCAACGTTCGCATGCGAGATGTCCATGCCTTGGCCAGCACTCAGTCCGGCAAGCGCGATGACTGCGGTGAACATTCCCACGACTGTGGTAGCTCGATTCAACATGTGCCTTCTTCTCCATTACAGATTCAGTCCGTGCAACCCGCTCAGTGCCATGTCCCGTCGGCCATCAGCAATTGCGAAGCAGCGTCTTCGAAGTGACCCTCGCGCACGACACGGTGTCGAACTGAGGATCAATGGCTCCCAGTGTACGGTAAAACTTACTGAATCTGAAGTAAATTATTGTGGCGTGTACTTCAACGTTTGAATGCTTCACTGCGAACCCAGCGAATTTGCTCGCGCGACTACCCCCAGTTGCCAAGCAGGATGAGCAGGTCACTGACATCAACGATGCCGTCGCCGTTGAGGTCTGCCGCGCAATCGTTGGGGTCGGCGCATGTGCCCCATTGGCCGAGCAGGATCAACAGGTCCGAGACGTCGACCACACCGTCACAGTTCAGGTCGCCCAAGGCGCACGGCGGCGGAGGTTCGACATCGCCGCCGGTCCAGAAGCCGCCGGCAAGTTCGTATCCGCTGCCACTCATGGTGCCGGCATCGGGCTGGCCGATGGTGCCGGAGAGCGAAAAGCCGCCCGCTTCGGATGTGCCGCCACCACCATCAATGGTGTACCAGGATAAGTCGTAACCGCCGCCTGAAGAGGCCGCGCTTTCGGCTTCGCCTGAAGTGCGCGAGATTTTTGTCTCGGTGATTTCAAAGCTCGCCACATCCGCGGTGGACTCGCGCGATTCATCAGCCGAAGCCATGACCGTGCTCGCAACGATGCCCATGAGCGCTGTGGACAAAATTAAGATCGATTTCATTTCGTGCTCCTTTGCATCGCGTTTCACTGAGTTTCAAAAACAAGCGCTGAAGTGGTACCTATACCATTCCAGTTCCAGTTGTTGACCTGATTTGACACACCCACCCGGTAGACGAGGCCGACTTCATACTCGCCTGGTGCGAGTAAAAATGTGACGGCTGAATCCGTAAACGAGACCCGTGTGTTCTGCGGCACTCTCAAGTTTGTTATGATGAAACCCGGGATCACATTCGGGGGTTCCGTCGATCCGACAGGACGGTACCCGATGCGAAGTTGCAGTCCGCTTGCACCGCCTTCAACGCTTGAACCGAACATTCTCGTACTGGTCACATGCACGCGCTGGCCGGATTCGGCAATCGTGACGACCAAGGGAGTACTTTGTGCAAACTGATATTCATCTGATGGAGTTGTGCCTAAACCGGAGTTGGACGCGAAACCTACGACGCCCGATGGCCCCATAAGCCCCATCGGTCCTTCTGGACCTTGCATTCCCTGCGGACCGGCTGGGCCGGGTTCACCCTGTTCACCCTGTTCCCCCTGCGGCCCCTGTGATCCGGTTGGACCGGGATTACCCTGCGGGCCGGTCGAGCCGGGTTCACCCTGCGGGCCTTGTGACCCGGTCGGGCCGGGTTCACCCTGGGGGCCGGCCGGGCCTTGCTCACCTTGTGGGCCTTCGTTTCCATTCAGCGCGAACATCGCCACCGGCGCGGGCATCAGTGGCTGACGCGGTGAAAGCGGCGCACCGTTAACACGCACTTCCAGCCAAAGCGGATCGCCCTGGATGACGCCTTGACCAAAGCCAAGGTCGATCGTGAAGCGGCCGTCATCGTCGAACGATGAGAAGCCGAACGATTCAATCTCCGGCCCGACTTGCGCTCCGCCGGCATCGCTGTCATACAGCCGAAAAGCAAAGTTGACGGAGCCGGCGATGGGTTCACCGTTGTGCTTGAGTTGACCCTGATAAGTGAACGCGGACCCGACGGGTCCGCCGGCGAGTGCCGTCGTGCCGAACGCCATCGCCGCGGCCACGATCGCGGCGACAGTGTGCTTGAGCATCTTCAATGAACTTGTGTGTCTGTTGCTTCGAAACATAAAACATTCCTTTCTCTCTCGTGATGATGGCGATGATCCAATCACCGCGCCATCGCGGCGACGGCCTCCTCAAGTGCGGCGAGACG